>DAOTUF010000023.1:0-5301 GCA_034437495.1 Chloroflexaceae bacterium
TCTCACACGGATTTCAGAGTTGTAGTATCGCATATGGTTGCATTGGTACATGACCCGGGTCGGGTATCGCTCCTCGCGGGTGGGAGCGGTTCCAGTTCGTCTGCCCGCTCGACGGTCCACCGCATCGCCTCGGCCAGGCCAACACCGGCCATCGCCCCGATGAGCACGTCGCCGGGGTAATGCACCCCCAGGTAGATACGGGAGAATGCCGTTATGCCGGCCAGGGCATACCAGAGAGCCGCCAGATCGGGATAGTGACGGCTTATCAACCAGGCCCCCGCAAAGGCCGACGCCGAGTGTCCCGACGGAAACGAGAAGGAACCCGGCTTTCGTCCCACCGCAATGGCCTGCACAATGTCCCGGAAGGGGCGGCGGCGGCGAAAGTAGGACTTGATGGGATACTCCACCGTCATCGTGGCGAACCACAGGGGGGGCGCAACCGCGTGGAACGCCTGTCGCCCACGCCGACGGTCGAGCAGCGCAGCAGTAGCCAGTAGCACCATCCACCCCAACCCCCCCCGCATCACCGACGTGATACCATACATCAGCCGGTTCGCCAGGGGCGGGTGTGGCAGATGGTTCATGGCCAGAAAGAGCGCCGTGTCAATCCCCTGGAGCGGCGACATCCGTTTCACCAGTTCGGCCCGCAGGAGCGTCAGCGGCCCGCGGGTACGGGCGTCCTCCTCCCCATATTGCTCCGGGTTGGTTGCCTGCTGAAGCGCCTGTTCCAGGGCTTCGCGGGTTTCGCCCGAGGTGCTCGCCACCCCCCTGGCAGCCTCCAGCAGGGTCGTTATCACCTTCTCGCGGTCCTGGCTGGTCGCGGCCATCCAGATATTCCGAACGGGGTCGGTTGTTTCCTCTTCGCCGCTCCCCTTCTCCCTTTCCTTGTCCTCATCCTGCTGCCGAACTTCTGCCTCCGTCAGCATTCCTGCACTGAGCAACAGGGCGTCGACCACCCGGCGGGCCTCCTCCGGAGTGCGGATATCGCGCAGGGCAGATTGGAGCGCTTCCCGAGCAGGCATAGCGCGCACCTGTGCCTGGAGGGAGGGTGGCTGGTTGACGTGTGCGGCCCACTCGTCCCGCATCTCGGGAGCCTCCCCTGACACCTCCTGCTCATGATCCTGCTTATGATGATGGGGAGGGGCATGGTCAGGGTGGGAGGCCCTGGTTCCCTCTGTTTCTGATATGTCTGACCCGGATACTTCCTCGTGTCGGTCATCGCGGTAGCTCATGCTCGTGCTCCTGTCTGTTTGTTCCCTCACGCTCCCTCAGAACCTCTCCCGTCCGTCGGAACAATAACCCGCATGGCCTGCGGAACCACCCGCACCTGTACCGGTGTCGTCCCGATAATCTCTCCATCGGCATGCACAGGCAAGGGCATATCGGCATAGACAACAATGCTATGCCGGGCACGGAGGTAGCGCATATGGCGGCTGCGGCGGTGCTGCCCTCTGAGCATATGCCACGCAATGCTGAGGTAGTCGAGCAGCGTTCGCGCACTGACCACACAAACGGTGATGACCCCGTCATCGGGCCGAATGTCCGGCCCCCAGCGCAGGATAGGCACGCCGAGAAACCCCCCATTGGTCAGGATAACCTCCGCGGCATGCGCCCGCATCCGTTGTGCATCGGCCCGAATGGAAAACCGACGCGGTTGATACCCGAACAGGCTGATAATCCCATTCCAGGCATAGGCCAGCAACCCGAAGCGCCGTTTTTGTTCGCGGTGGGTATCCCGTATCAGGAGCGAGTCCAACCCTGTCCCGATGTTCAAGATAAAGAACCGATCCCCGACCTGCATAGCGTCGACCGCCCTCGTCACCGATGACTCGACCGCGAGTTGACAGGCGGCATCCAGGTCAGCGGGTATCCCAAGCTCCTGGGCAAAGAGATTGGCCGTTCCGACCGGGAGCACGCCCAGGGGAACACCGGTGCAGACCAACCCATCGGCCACCGCCGATATCGTCCCATCTCCGCCGGCGACGATAACCAGGTCGGCCCCCCGATGGCAGGCGGCCCGCACCAGGTCCCCTATGTGCTCCTCCTCCTGCCCCGTTGTTTCGTAGCACTCGTACGTCCCCTTCTCCTCCAGGTGTTTGTCAAGGGCTTGCCGTACGGTCTCGGGCGTCGTCGTTCCCGCGACCGGGTTCAAGACCACAAAGATGTTTCGGGGATGACCTGCCCGGGCCGCTGCGCTATCCTTCTCGTCCTTCATACTTCTGCTACGCCGTGAACCGCTGGACTGCCCGCTCCACACTCTCCGACAGGTTTCTCCAGGCCACGTCAACGCCGGAGGTGAGGTCCTGCCATGCTTCCTCACCAGACTGCCTCAAATCGTGCAGGCGGTGTTCCAGGTCGCCTTTTTGCTTTTGCAGCGTCGTGATTTCTTCGTCATACTGCTGACGGGCCTCGCCCCCTATGTTCTCTGCTTTGGTTTTCAGCTTGTCAATCTCGGCTCCCAGGGCCCCGAGACGGGCTTCCATCTTCCCCTCGTAGGAGGACCGGTCCTCGCCCGGGCGCAGTTCTGGCATCGTATCCTGTTTCATTTATATTTCTCCTTTCCGGTACCCTATCAATAGTGAAGCTACAGGCATGTTCAGGGCGGAGGGGATATCCTCTCCCCTGCCCACCGGGAAGAGCTGCAAGATCCGTGCCAACCGCCCGACGGTCCCGGTCGTTCCCGCCATCTCCGACTATCTGGCACGAGGATTGCAAAGAGAGACCGGATATATCGCTCGCTCGTGGGTCATGCCTGGCCCAAGGGGAATATTCTGGTGATAGTGAAGTGAAAGGAGGGCAATGCAATGTTATCAATGAAACATGTCTTCGAAGCACCCAAAAAGTCCTACCGTGAAATTCTCGACCAGCTGGTCAAAGAAGAATTGAGTCAGCTCAAGCGTCCGTCCATCGGGGTATTCATCTCCGGCCTGTCCGCCGGTCTGGATGTCGGGTTTAGCCTTCTGTTGATGGCCGTGATGTTCACTCTAGTCAACGGGGTCTTCCCGGCCCCAGTGGTCGATATCCTGGTGGCCAATATGTACTCTATCGGCTTCATCCTCGTTATTCTGGGACGTTCGGAGTTGTTTACGGAGCATACGACGCTGGCCTTTCTCCCAGTTCTGAACCGCCAGGCATCCCTATGGCTGCTCATGCGGCTGTGGGTGCTGATCTATACCTCCAACCTGGTGGGAACCGCGTTGTTTGCGCTGCTGGTCACGCTGGTTGGCCCCTCTCTCGGGGTCATCGACCCCGCCGTGTTTGGCCTCATTGCCACCGACCTGGTGAAACACGACTGGTGGGTCATCCTGATCAGCGGAGTGATGGCGGGGTGGATGATGGGGTTGCTCTCGTGGGTGGTCACAGCCAGCCGCGACACCATCAGTCAGGTGCTCCTGGTCTGGATTGTCACCACCTCCATCGGGTTGGCCCACCTCCACCACTCCATTGTGGGGACCGTCGAGGTTCTGGCGGCTGTGTTTGCCCGACAGGGGGTGAGCTTTGCCGACTACGGGCATTTCATTCTCTGGACGACCCTGGGGAATGCGGTGGGGGGTCTGGTGTTCGTGGCGCTCATCAAGTATGGCCATGCCTCCCGCGGGGGTGAGGATGCCCACGAACCCAGGGATGGAACTGCCATCTCGGAGATGACCATGCCCATCAACAAGGATATGAACCTGGTGTGCGACCTGGTGACGCGGCAGATTGACCAGAACGGACCGGACGGGGAGTGATGTTCTCTCCGTAGGTATCTCTTCTGCTGTCCCACCGGCGGAGGGGCGCAAAGATGCGGAGGCGCAAAGGCGCGAAGCCGCTCTTCTTCTCTTCTGACTTTGACCATTCCACCGACCAGTGCTATACTCTCCGCCAGGATACTTCCTATCCTCTCCGATCCTCATACGTTCAAGGTAAGGAGAGCACGGCTCTCCTCCCGTGTTCCTCCGGCTCATAAGTGAAAAGGTTTTTCACTAACCACCGAGAACCATCGGGAGGAGGCTTTCTGGGGCAGGATAATGAAAAAGTTTTTCAATTCACGAAGCACGAAGTACGAAGGAGGTTCAGACCGATGAGCATGAACGGTTTTCGACGGACCATGTCCCCCATCCGGGGGATTGTGGGAATCTTTCTGTTGCTGATAGCGTTGGCAGGGTGCGAGGGATGGCCTGCGGAGCAACCCGGCGTGCCGACGGCTCCTCCGCCCCCCCCCACCCCTGCCGGTGCCACCCCGGTAGGGGATATGATGCCCGACCACGACCACGACCAGGAAGCGGAGCAACCCGGCGTGCCGACGGCTCCGCCCCCCCCCACCCCTGCCGGTGCCACCCCGGTAGGGGATATGATGCCCGACCACGACCACGAGCACGAGCATGAAGGCGAACCCGAGCACGAGCACGAAGGCGAGAGCGAGGAGGACCATGACCATGACCACGACCAGCATGAGGGGGGCACTCCTGCCCCCTCGCCAGACCTTTCGGCTATCACGCCGATATCGGCCAGCGAGACGCTGGACGTCATTGCAACGACCAGCATTGTGGCGGATGTGGTGCGCAATGTTGGCGGCGAGACCATCAACCTCACCGTGCTGATGCCGCCGGGCACCGACCCGCACACCTTCGAGCCAACCCCGCGGGACATTGCCGCCGTTGCCGATGCGGACGTGGTCTTTGCCAATGGGGTGGGGTTGGAAGGGTTTATGGACTCGCTGCTGGCGAGTGCGGGGGCCCACGCGGGCAAGGTGATATACGTCTCGCACGGTCTCGAACTGTTGGCGTTTGGTACCGAGCACGAGCACGAGCACGAGCACGAAGGCGAACCCGAGCACGAGCACGAAGGCGAACCCGAAGGCGAACCCGAGCACGAGCACGACCACAGTGGCCTGGACCCGCACGTCTGGTTCAGCCCGGTCAACGTTGCGGGGTGGGTGGACACCATCGCCCGGACGCTGCGTCACGCCGACCCCTCCCGTGCGGAGAGCTATACCAGCAACGCCGCGGCCTACCGCGAGGCGCTGCACGACCTGGACACCTGGGTCAGGGAGCAGGTGGCGCAGATACCCGAAGCCAACCGCAAGCTCGTCACCGACCACACGGCGTTTGGCTATTTTGCCCACCGCTATGGCTTCGAGCAGATTGGCGCGGTGGTACCTGGCTACAGCACCATGGCCGAACCCTCTGCGCAAGAACTGGCCGAACTGGAAGATACCATCCGGGCGCACCAGGTCCCGGCCATCTTCGTTGGTACGACGGTCAATCCGAGCCTGTCGGAGCGCGTGGCCCGGGATACTGGCACCCGACTGGTGCCGCT
>DAOTUF010000024.1:0-3121 GCA_034437495.1 Chloroflexaceae bacterium
TAAGCAAAAACAGACAAGCAAAAACAGGAAGGAGAACCGCGGCAATGCAAGGGTTGGTCGAATTTCTGACGTTTCGGCGGATGATTACTCCGGTCATCATTCAGGTGCTTTTCTGGGTTTCCCTGGTGCTGGTCATCGTGTTCGGGTTCGTGATGATCTTCGTCGGCTTTGCGCAGGGGGAGGCCGTCTCGGGTCTCCTGGCGGGGTTGGGGTCCATCATCCTGGGCCCCATCATCGTCCGCGTCTATGCAGAAATCCTGATTCTGTTCTTTTCCATCAACGATACCCTGAATGACATCAAAGAGCTTCTTTCGGGGACGCAGAACCGGTAAGACCCGCGGCGAGGGATGCAATGATGACCACGACCCTCGCCCGCATCCTGGCGCAGGCCGCGCACCGCCTGCGCCGGGCCATCCTGGACGCCTACTCAGCAGAAGATGCCGGCGGCTTCTGGCACCAGCAGCTTGCAGCATCGCAGCCGCCGCCGGGTCTGTCCCCCCCCACCCTGGAGGACTTTGCCACTACCTACGCCCAGTCCATCATCTACGGGGTTTTCGCGGAGTGGGTGGGGGAGGGCGTTTTCTCCCAGGACGGGAGCGCCACGATAGGAGGTCCCGTCTCCACCGCCGTGACCCGGGACGGGGAACACCTTTCCCCCACGATGACCCATATCATTGCCGAATGTACCCACCTGCTCGCTGCCCGAAGCCCGAACCGGCCCGGTGCTCCTTCCCCCTTCCTCCAGGGGACCGGGCTGGAAGAACCGCCCCACCCGGAAGACCTGCTGATGTATGGCTACGAACCGTTTCTCGCGGCCTGCAACCCATCGCTGCGGGCCGGGCGCGGGGTCTTCGCAACGCCGGGGCCAGTCGTCTCCTACCTCGTGCGCTCGGTTGACACCCTGCTCCGTGAGGGGTTCGAGCGACCGACGGGGCTGGCCGATGAGCAGGTTTTCGTGCTCGACCCGGCCACCGGCACGGCCCCCTTCCTCTGCGCGGTGGTGCGGCAGGTACACGCCACCCTGGTGCGTCAGGGACGGGCAGCAGCGTGGCCCACCTGGGCACCAGCGAAGCTCCTGCCGCGCCTGGTGGGGCTGGAGTTGATGCGGACCCCCGCGCTCGTCGGGCGTCTGGCCATGCACCTGCTGCTGGCCCGCACCGGCGCGGCAGAACCACCCACCACCAGCGAGTACCTCCGCATCTACCAGGCCAACGCCCTGACGACCTCCCCGGGCGAATGGTGGGGCCACTCCCTGCCCCTGCCCGACGCACCGGGGAGGCCGCTGCTCGTCGTCCTTGGCAACCCCCCCTATGCCAACTTCGGGATGCTCAACCGCAGCGACCGGGTGCGGGACCTGCTCAACGATTACAAAACGGGGTTGAACGAAAAGAAGCTCAACCTGGACGACGACTTCATCAAGTTCATGCGCACCGGGCAGTGGTGGATAGACCAGTATGGCGCGGGTATCCTGGCGCTCGTGACGAGCAACACCTACCTGGACGGGCTGACCCACCGGCGGATGCGGCAATCGCTCCTGGAAAGCTTCACCGATGGCTATATCCTGAACCTGCACGGGCATAGCCGCAAGCGCGAACATACCCCCACCGGCGCCCGGGACGAAAACGTCTTCGACATTCAGCAGGGCGTGGCTATCGGGATATGGGTCCGACAGCCGGGGCAGCGTGGCCCGCCCCGCGTCCGCTACGCCGAGCAGTGGGGGTCGCGGGCCGAGAAATACGCCTACCTCTCTAAGGCCAGCGTGACCACCACGGCCTGGACCGATGTTCACCCCGCCTCCCCCTCCTTCTTCCTGGTGCCCAGAGACTTCGGAGCCGCGGAGCAGTATGAGGCGTGGTGGAGCGTGCGCGACATCTTCCCCGTGCAGCAGAGCAGTATCAAAACCGACCGCGATGCCCTGTTTGTCGATAGGGACCGGCGGGTGCTGGAAGAGCGCATGCGGACGTTCTATTCGGAGGCGGGGGTGCAGTCGCCCTTTCGAGAGCGCTACCGCGTCGAAAATACCTCCAGCTACGCGCTCCTGCCGCGGCGCTCGAAAACCTCATTTCACCCTGCCCACATCCGCCCCTGCCTCTACCGCCCCTTTGACCTTCGATGGCTCTACTATGCCCCCGGGCTGACCAGCCGCCCGGCCTGGGAGGTGATGCGCCACATGCTGGCGGGGGAAAATCTGGCCCTTGTGGGAATGCGCCAGTACGAGTACCATGTACCTGATTATTGTTATGTGCTGGCAACGGAATGGATGACTGAAAGCCGGGTCTTTCTCAGCAACCGCGGAGCCGCCAGTCTGTTTCCCCTCTACCGCTACGACTACGCCGATGGGGAACGGGAACCTGAACGACCGCAGCGCCAGCCCAACCTTGCCGAGGGCTTTCTGACCGAGGTGGAACGACGCACCGGGCTGCGTTGCCTCCCCGACGGAAGGGGAGACCTCCAGACCACGGCGGGACCTGAAGACATCTTTCACTACCTCTATGCCGTGCTGCACAGCCCGACCTACCGCCAGACCTACGCCACCCTGCTCAAGATTGACTTTCCGCGGGTGTGGCTCACCGACGACCCGCACCAGTTTGCGGCGCTGGCGCAGCGAGGGGCCGCGCTGGTCGATTACCACCTGCTGCGCCTTCCGGGGCAGAGCGGTGTGGGGGGGAACGGGGGGGCAGAAGCGCTTGTCTCGCCGGTGCCGGAGGGGGTCACTTTGCAGGTTCGCCGCGGGGTTCCCCTCGGGCAGGTGCAGTACCACGCGGCAGGGACGCAGGGAGGGCGGGTCACTATCGGTTCCGGTCCCGACCACGCCCACGACCACGACCACGACCACGCCATTGATGGCATCGCCCCCGATGTCTGGAATCGACAGATAGGGGGCTACCGACCGCTGGAAAAGTGGCTCCGCGACCGCCGGGGGTGCCGGCTGCACGAGGAGGATATCCAGCACTATGGACGGATGGTCACGGCGATGCGAGCCACCAACCACCTGATGGGCGAGATTGACTCGCTAGTGAAGGAGCATGTGTGAAGCCCATACCAACCACTGATGTTTGTACCACCCCCTACCTTTCTCCCCGCTCCCTGTTTGGACGGCTGCGGCTCGACCGCTTTGTCG
>DAOTUF010000025.1:0-5099 GCA_034437495.1 Chloroflexaceae bacterium
TGGAGAAACGTATGGGCCAGCAGCGTCACCAGCGAAAACAATCCAAGTAGCAGCGGGGTAGTTCGCGCAATGGCCTTCTCCGACCACTGGCGCTGTGTTTCGATGCCCAGATGGGCGCGGCTTTCTTCATGCGTTTGGCAGGAGCCAGGATCGCGCCCACCAACAGGACGGTGGCGTATTCCCATGTCGATTCTCGGAAGACCCGTTCCATTGGACGCAGCAGGCGGATCATCGCAGCAGGGAGCGCAAGCATAGGCGTTCCTTTCACGCTCGTTGTGTTCCGCTTCTAGCATACGCTACCGGCGGTGGTTTGTCGAGCAAATGGATAAAGTCGAACTGAGACGATAGCCCGAAAGGAGGTAGGTATGCCCGCCCGACGCCGCCCATCCCGCGCCCGCTCTCGTTCTTACGACTATGATGGCTACGATGGGTTTCCCCGGTCCCGGCCCATCCGCACCGACCAGGGCATCAAGGCGAAGAGCCAGCGCAGGGACTTCGGCACCTCGTGGTGGTCCCAACGCTGGATTGCTGCCCTGGAGCGGTTCGGGTGGGGGAACCGCCTGACCCGTGGGCGTAGCTATGCCCGCCAGTGGCAGGTGCTGCGGATTGACGTGGGAGTGGGGCGGGTCGCGGCCAGCGTCCAGGGGTCGCGACCCACGCCCTATACCGTGACCATCCAGGTTGCGCCGCTCCAGGACGGGCAGTGGGAGCAGGTGGCCGATACGCTGGCGCAGCAGGCGCTCTTCGCGGCGAAGCTGCTGGCCGGGGAGATGCCACAGGACATTGAGGAGGCGTTCACCCACGCGGGGGTGCCGCTCTTCCCCCAGAGCAGCCGGGACCTGGTGACGCAGTGCTCGTGCCCGGATTTCGCCAACCCGTGCAAGCACATTGCGGCGGTCTACTACCTGCTTGGCGAGCGGTTTGACGAAGACCCGTTCCTGCTCTTCCACCTGCGGGGACGCACCCAGGAGCAGGTGATGGCGATGCTGCACCGTCGGCGGGTTGCTTCGCTGGACGAGGCGGACGAGGCCGCACCGGCCCTCATCCCGGTGGAGCCGGTTGCGGCGCTGGAGGAGGTGCTCGACCAGTTCTACCAGGCGGGAGCGGGGATAGCGGGGATGACCGTGGAACTGGCCCCACCCGCGGTGAATGCGCCCGTGCTGCGCCAGTTGGGGCCACCCCCGTCGGGCACCGACCGTGCGTTGCGGGAGGTCTATGCGGCGATGACCGCAGCGGTGCGGGAGCGGGTCTTCGGGGAGGGAGAGGGGGAGTAGACCGATGGGGGACGCACTGGTGCGCTTCTGCTCGCATCAGGGAGAAGCGCAAGCCGACCCATTGCCACGCTGGTCGTCCCTCGCCAGTCACCGCCTCACCAGCACCACCGGCACCCCCCCAAGCCAGGGCACGCCCGAATCCCGGTAGGCAGGGTAGGGGTGCCTGCGGGGGCGCGGCGCAGGGTCGCGTTCCTTCATTCGGACGGCTTTCGTACCACATCTCCCCCCTGGGGGGCACGCTCCAGGCATCCAATCTCAACGAGTTGCTCCCCGTCCTGGAGGAGTTGCAGGGCCGTGGGCAGCGTTTGTCCAAGTATCTGGCGCAGGTTGGCATTCGAGGTATTCCCGCATGTCACCCAGATAATCTGGGGCGGCGCACCATGGGTCGCCAGCAGGTTCACAAAGTCGCTATCTTTGCTCATCACAATGGCGGCGGCCTGGCGTGCTGCGGCAAAAATCTCACCATCTTCCGCATCGCGCAGGCCAATATCACGCAGTGCTACGGCTGGCACCCCAAACTGCTCCGTTATCCAGGCGGCCAGTACTGGTGAGAGTTGGGCGTCAATCCAGATGATCATGCAGCCACCAGCACCGGGTGATCCAGGCGTCGAGCGGCATAGAGCAGCGCCGCCTGAATATCACCTGCTTCCAGGTCGGGCAACTCTTCAAGGAGTTGCTGCGTGCTGAGACCACTTGCCAGCAGTTCCAGCACGTCAATCACCCGAATACGCATCCCGCGGATGCAGGGACGCCCCCCGCACTGATCGGGGTTGATGGTAATGCGTTCGGCTATCAGGCCAGCCGATGACACCGTTGTTGCTCCAGTATCAGACATCGTTCCCTCCTGTCTATCGCGCCACCTCGCGCAGCATCGCCACAATCTCCCCTTCCAGCGCCTTGATATCGGCCTCAATCGCGTCGAGCGGGCGCGGCGGCGTATAGGTGTAGAAGTAGCGGTTAAAGTTGATTTCGTAGCCCACCTTGCCCACCTCGCCGTCTTTCGCGTCGCGGATCTCCGTGTTGACCCACGCATCGGGCGCGTGCGGCTGGACCTCGCGCTCAAAGAACGTCCACACGCTCTCGGTAAGCGGCACCTGCTCAGTGTCGCGCAGGTCGGGGTCGGGCTGCGGGGTGCCCTTGCTATCGCGGCATATCTCCGCGGTTTCGTCGCGCTCCGAGAGCGCCGCCAGCACCGCCTTGCGGAGCGGTGCGGAGAGTTTCAGCCCGGCCCGGCGGGCCGCCTCGTCCAGCGCGGCTTCAAACTCGCGGTTGTCCATAAAGCGCGTCGCGGGCAGGGTTGCCAGCATCTCAAGGATGGTCTGCTGCTGCTTGCGTCCCGCAGCCTCCTCCTGCTCGCGTGCGGTGGCATCCTTCCGCTTCTTGCTCTGCGCCAGCGTCACAAATGCCCGTTCCTGCTGCAACCGGGCGAGCCGCTCGGCGCTGGCCTCGAAATTGAGCCGCAGCGGGCGTTCGACCGTAATCTTGCGGTAGCCGAACACTTCGCGGTCAAAGCACCGGCTCTGCTTGCTCTCGGTGAAGCTGCGGTAGATGGCGGTGATCTGCTCAATCTGCTGCGGGGAGATTTCGCGGCGCTTGTCGCCCAGGCTCTTCCGCATCGGCACCCAGAACGCCGATGCATCAATCAACTGCACCGTGCCGCGCCGTTCCGGGCGTTTGGTGTTGCTCAACACCCAGATATAGGTGCTGATGCCGGTGTTGTAGAAAAGCTGCTCTGGCAGCGCGACTATCGCATCAAGCCAGTCGTTTTCCAGTATCCAGCGGCGTATCTCGCTCTCGCCGCTGCCAGCGTCGCCGGTGAAGAGCGGGGTGCCGTTCATAATGATCGCCACCCGGCTGCCGCCTTTCGACGGTTCCTGCATCCGCGCAAGAAGCTGCTGCAAGAAGAGCAACTGCCCATCGCTGATGCGCGGCAACCCCGCCCCAAAGCGCCCCAGGTCGCCGCGGGTCTGCGCTTCCTGGCGCACGAACTCTTCATCACTCTTCCAGTCCTTGCCGTAGGGCGGGTTCGTCAGCAGGTAGTCAAAGAATTCATTGCCGTGCTGGTCATTCACCAGCGTGCTCCCATAGCGGATACGCTCGGCGTCGGAGCCGTCCTTGCTGGTGAGGAACAGGTCAGCCTTGCACACGGCGTAGGTTTCGGGGTTGACCTCCTGCCCGTAGAGAAAGACGAGGGCTGCGGGGTTGGTAGTGAGGATGTGGTGTTTGGCAATCGTGAGCATGCCCCCCGTGCCGCAGCAGGGGGCGTACACCTTGCGGATGACCGCCTTGCCCTGGCGAATCTCCTCGTCGTAGACCATAATGAGGTTGACCATCAGGTGGATGACCTCGCGGGGAGTGAAGTGCTCGCCGGGGTTCTCGTTGGTGGCCTCGTTGAAGCGGCGCAGCAGTTCTTCAAAGATCTTGCCCATCTCCTCGTTGGGCACGCGGTCGGGGTGCAGGTCTATCTGCGTGAAGCGCTCGATGACCTTGTAGAGCAGGTTGGCCTCCTCCAGGCGGCGGATGGTGGTCTCGAAGTCGAATTTTGTCAACACGTCGCGCATATTGGGGCTGAAGCTCTGGAGGTAGCAGCGCAGATCGTCGGCCAGGCTCTTGCTGTTCTGAAGCAGTTGTTCAAAGGAGAACCGCGAGGTGTTGTAGAACGCATAGCCAGAGACGGCGCGGAGCAACGAGGCCGGGTCGTCAAGCTCGTGCTTGAACTTGTGGTAGCGCTCAAGCACCTGCGGGCGGGTTGGCTCCAGCACCATATCCACGCGCCGCAGCATGGTGAAGGGCAGGATAACGTCTTTGTACTTGCCGCGATTGAAGTGGTCGCGGATGAGGTCGGCCACGCCCCAGATGAAGGCGGCTTTGTCCTGGAAAGTGCTCATAGAAACCAGACTTCGGGTTGTGTGGGTCGGACCGGTGTGCTACAATAGCGACACATCGGTCAAGACTGCATCGGAAACTCTCTCCTCATTGGAAGCAATGCCCATCCCTATGCCTGCCAGGGCGGATGGGTGTTTCTTTGTGGGTCCTGAAAACTCTGGCCTGCATGGTACCACACCTTGCTGCTTTCTGGGGAGGGGGGAAGCACGGGGGTTGCGCCTCTCGGCCAAGAACTCTTGCCCCCCACCTCCAGGGACAGGCGCATCGCAGTTACCCGCACCGCATGTGGTTTTGCTCCCCCATCCAGCGCCGCCTGGTAGAAGATGTGGGTGTCGTCTACACTGCCAGCAACCGGGTGAATGTCCTGCAATCTGCTCATTGGCTGCTCCCGTTTGTTGTGCTGACCTTGCCAGATGTTGCGGTAGCCTGTCCCCCAGTTTGCAATGAGACCCCCGTTTCGCCCTTCAGGAAGCGGTCTACCTAGGTGAAGCCGTCGGCAAAGGCAATGCCGATGGCAGGGGTGTGGGGGATGAACGGGGCTGCCATTCCGAGAAGCTCGATCATTTCATCGCGGGTGATGGCATTGGGCCAATCCCGTTGAACTTCGCGCAGCAAGCATTCATATTCTCCAGA
Organism: Chloroflexaceae bacterium; assembly: GCA_034437495.1. Taxonomy (GTDB): domain Bacteria; phylum Chloroflexota; class Chloroflexia; order Chloroflexales; family Chloroflexaceae; genus JAAUSY01. Next base: position 4,794 of record DAOTUF010000025.1, read on the forward strand.
TTCAGCGAAACTGGTGCGGGCAAACGCCTGTCCGCAGAAATGCTCATGCATCTGTATGATAGAAGTGCGTTTGCCTGCACTCGAAATCGCTTCCAAAATCCTTTCTCGCGTCCAGTAATGTCTGATCGCCTGCGCGATGCATCGTGCCTCCTCAAGGATAATAGGAGCTCTGACTATCGTACAGAAAATATGTTCACCGCACCTTGACATATAGAACCTGATATGACGACGAGCGCCCTCTATGGTATGCTCTCTTCTCAGTGTGCAATCAATACCCAGGAAGCGGGAGCAGCCCCGCTCGTGGTC
>DAOTUF010000026.1:0-6960 GCA_034437495.1 Chloroflexaceae bacterium
CCTGTCGTAAGGCGAAAAACCAGCACAGGACGACATGGTGGAACGTTTGGAGAACAGAAAGGAGGACGGCAGCGCTTCCTCCACCCGCTCAAGCAGGTGGTTTCCTGCGCTGCCATTTCTATGAAAGGAAAGCAGAATGCAAGACATATGGAAACGCTACGCGGTGGTGCTGGTCGCTCTGGGGATAGTGGCGCTCCTGGGGGCCGCCTGCGGTGAAGGTGAAGCGGTCGTGACGGTTGAGACGGTAGAAGTCGTGGTCACGGCCACCCCCGACCCCGCCCAGACCGCCGCCGCCGCGATAACGCCGACCCCCATCGTGGTCACGGCTACCCCCGACCCCGCCGCCGCAGAAGTCCCCGCCCCCACAGGACCAGAGACCAGCGCGGCTCAGGGAGGCGGCCCCTTCACCACCCCGCACCCCTTCTTGAGCGATGTGCGGGTGCGCCAGGCCATTGCCTACTGCACCGACCGGAGAGCGCTGATTGATTCGGTCTACCCCTTCCTGGACGAGGCGCAAAAGGACGCCATGCTGATGGACACGTTCATCCCCCAGGGCCACTGGGCGCACACCACCGAAGGGATTACGACCTATCCCTTTGACCCCGAACGGGGCAAGCAACTGCTGGAAGAGGCCGGGTGGTTTCCCAGTGAGTGGGAAGGCGACCCGCGAGTCAACGAGGCTGGCGAATCGCTGGCGCTCAAATACACGACCACCGACGCCCAGTTCCGCATCACCTTTTCGACGGTGTTGCAGCAGCAGTTGATGGAAAACTGCGGCATCCAGATCATTCGCACCCACGCCCCCGCCTCCTGGTGGTTTGGCACCGCTACGGGGTTGCAGCGGCGCGACTTCGAGCTAGGGGTGTTTGCGTGGGTGGGCCAGGCCGACCCCTCCGGCGACACGCTCTACGCCTGCAATCAGGTTCCCCTACCAGAAAACAACTGGAATGGGCAGAACTACATGGGGTGGTGCAACGAGCAGGCAAGCCAGGCCATCCTTGCGGCCAACAACACCCTGGACCGTCAGGAGCGCATCGAGCACTACAAGATTGCGCAGCAGGAATTTAGCCAGGATATGGTGAGCCTGCCGCTGTTCAACCGCTTCGAGGCCAACGCCACCACGAACAACCTGCTCAACTTCGAACCCGACATCAGCGAGTCGTCCTATGTGACCAACATCCACGAATGGCAGATGCAAGACGGCAGCGACACGGTGATCATTGGCCTCACCCAGAAGCCATCCACGCTCTTCTCCGCCATCGAAACCTCCTCCGTCACCCAGATTGTCTACGACCTGATTTCCGTGCGGGCCGCCACCGGCAAGGGCTACGACTTCCAACCCGTTGCCCTGCAAGAACTGCCCTCGCTGGAAAATGGTCTGGCCCGCCTGGAGACGGTTGAGGTGCTCGAAGGCGACCTGGTGTGGAGCACCAGCGGCGAGTCGGTGAACCTCGCCCCCGGCATCGAAGTCGTGAACGCGAATGATGAGCGGGTGGTCTATGAGGGCGGCCCCCTCCAGATGCAGCAGCTTGTGGCAAACTTCGAACTGGCTGAAGGGCTGACCTGGGAAGATGGCGAGCCGGTCAAGCAAGCGGATATCGAACTGGCCTACAAGATTAACTGCGACCCGAACACCGGCCCCATCAACCTGCTTGTCTGCGATTCGCAGCAAGGCATCACCGTCACCAGCGATACCACCTTCACCGTGACCTACCTCCCCGGCGCAAAGCCGCCAACCTACCAGGTCTTTACGCCGGGCACCTTTGCGGGCACGTCGTTCACGGTCGGAGCCTACCCCTCCCACCGCACGCTTGCTGACGGGCGCAGCCTGGCCGATGTCCCCGCCGAGGAGTGGTCGAGCCTCTCGGAAATCGCTACCAACCCGCTCAGCTACGGCCCCTACCGGCTCGTCAGTTGGGAGGAGCAGCGGATGGTCTTCGAGGCCAACCCGCACTACTACCTGGGCGAACCCGTTATCAAAAACGTGATTGTGCAGTTCTTCGATAACACCAACGCCGTGGTAGCCCAGTTGCTCTCCGGCGAGGTGGACGTCGTCGGGCACGAGACGCTCGGAGCCGGTGAGGAGCTTCAGTCGGTCATTGACGCGGGAGCCGAAGGGCGTATTCAGTTCTTCCCGCTCACCAGCGCCACGTGGGAACACATGGATATGAACCTGTACGTCCGGTAATGCCAGTCATGCGTGGTGCGTCGGGCGACAGGCAGGGCGCACCACGCGGTGGCGGGGGTCTCTCTGTATTATGGCAGCATTTCTGATACGGCGTCTCATCCAGATGGGGGTGGTCATCTTCTTCGCCTCGGTGGTGTCGTATGCGCTGCTCTACCTGGCTCCCGGCGGCCCGGTGAAGTGCCCCGGTTCGGACCCCCGCTGCCGCAAACTCTCCCAGGATGCGATCCTCCGGATGCGCGAACGCTTTGAACTCGACCTTGCCCTCCCGGTGCGCTTCACGCGCTGGTTTGTGGGCATCCCCCGCGGTCCCCTCACAGTCGGGGGGGCAACCTTCTTTGGCGATGTCACGGTGGGGTGTTCGGTGCCGAAGCTGGTTCGTCTGCGCTACGCCGATGGCCGGGTTGATGTCGTTGAACGGGGGTGCGAACAGCCGGTCACGCTGGCCGACCTGGAAGGACGCCCGACCAGCCGCGGCATGCTCTTCTGGGATTTTGGCCTCTCGCAGGTGATGCTGCGGGACCAGCCGGTGGTTGATGTCATCGGGGGGCGGGTGTGGTATACCGTCGTCCTGATGGGCGTTTCGACGCTGATAACCCTGCTGATAGCCATTCCGATGGGGATCTATTCGGCGGTGCGGCAGTATTCCCGCTTCGACTACGTGATGACCACGCTGGCGTTCATTGGCTCATCGCTACCCACCTTCTTCTTTGGCATTATGCTCATCCTGGCCTTTGCCGTGATGCCCGCCGAAATCGGCAAGGATGTCGGCCTTATCCCAGAAGACACCTTCACACCGCACTACATCCTCCCGCCGGGCAGCGAAAAGGCCAACAAGGACTACGTGCTGCTGCCCTTCGGTGTGACGATTGAGGCCGGTTCTCCCCTGGATTATGGGCTGCACTTCATTCTGCCGTGCGCGGTGCTCGTGTTTGTCAACATTGCCCAGTGGAGCCGCTTCATCCGCTCCAGTATGCTCGAAGTGCTCCGACAGGACTACGTCCGTACGGCGCGGGCCAAGGGGGTGCGCGAACGGGTGGTCATTCTCAAGCACGCCTTTCGCAACGCGCTGATTCCCTTCATCACGCTGCTGGCGAACATCCTGCCCACCCTGATTGCCGGAGCCGCCGTGACCGAGGCGGTCTTCAACTGGCCCGGCCTGGGGAGTTTGCTGGTGCAGTCGCTTGAGCAGCACGACTACCCGGTGGCCATGTCGCTGCTCTATATGACGATTGTGCTGCAACTGGTGGGATACCTGGTTTCTGATATTTTGTACACGGCGGCTGACCCGCGTATCCGGTTATCATAGGCAGAAGAACCATGAATGAACGAACAAAGGCGGATGGCATGGTATGGTATGGGTGGTCTCATGGATGGTCCCGATGACAGCGGCTGACCTGGAAGTTTCCATCGACCATTTGAGCGCGGCCCGCTCCGAGAGCCAGTGGCAGATGGTGCTCCGGCGGTTCCGCCACCACCGTATGGCGATGATCTGCCTGGCGGTGCTGGCGGTGATGTTTGCGGCGTCCATTCTGCTGCCCTTCTTCGTTGAGCGCCCCAGAGCCGAGGTTGACCGCGCCTATCGCTATCTCCTCCCCCTGGTCACGGACCCGGCAGGCACATTCCACATCCTCGGCACCGACAACCTCGGGCGGGACTACCTGATCCAGCTCGTCTACGCGGCGCGGGTGTCGCTCACCGTCGCCGTGACGGTTTCAACCGTGTCCACGCTGATTGGCCTGACCCTGGGCTTGCTAGCGGGGTATTTCGGCGGGTGGACAGATACCATCATTACGCGCTTCCTCGAATTTGTCGCCACCTTCCCGCTCTTCGTCATTATGCTCATTCTGCTGGCGGCGCTGCTGGAGACCGAAAAGCCGCTCTCGCTGCCGGGACCGCTCGTTGACGTGGTGGCCGCCATCACCGCCACCCCCGACCACGAGGCCGAAAAGATTGCCCTGGTGATTCTGGGAATGGCCGTGCTGCTGTGGCCCTCCACGGCCCGCCTGATGCGCGGGATGGTGTTCTCCGTGCGCGAACACCTGTACATCGAGTCGGCGCGGGCGCTCGGGGCGTCCAGCCTGCGCATTATCTTCAAGCACGCCTTCCCGAATGCCTTCCCCCCGCTGATTGTAGACTACACCTTGCTGATGAATATTGTGCTGATTTATGAAGCCTCGCTGAGCTACCTGGGGTTTGGCATCCAGGACACGCCCACGTGGGGGAATATGCTGAAGGCGGCAGAGGCGAATATGCTGGCGCACCCCTGGATGCCGCTGATACCTGGCCTGCCCATCCTGCTGGCATCACTGGCCATCAACTACGTAGGCGATGGGATGCGCGACGCGCTTGACCCGCGGCTGAGGATGTAAAATCGCATGGAGATACGGAAACCAGCACCCGCAGCGAACGAGCACCAGCACGAGCACCAGAACGAGCCGCTGCTCCAGATAGAGGGTCTGACCACACATTTTCTGACCGAAGAGGGGGCCGTCCATGCCGTTGACGGGGTGGACCTCGCGGTGAGACGGGGGGAGACGCTCGGCATCGTGGGTGAGAGCGGGTGCGGCAAGAGCGTGACTGCGCTCTCGATTATGCGGCTGATTGAGCCGCCGGGCCGTCTGGTCGCCGGGCGCATCCTCTTCGACGGGGTGGACCTGCGGACGCTCAGGACGGAGGAGATGCGCCACATCCGCGGCAACCGCATTTCAATGATTTTCCAGCAGCCAACGACCAGCCTGAACCCGGTGTTCAAGGTGGGCGACCAGATTATGGAGGTGCTGCGCATCCACCAGCGGATGGGCCGGGAGCAGGCGCGAACCCGCGGTATCGAATTGCTCTCGCTTGTCGGTCTGCCCGACGCGGCAAAGCGGATGAAGATGTATCCCCACGAACTTTCCGGGGGGCAGTGCCAGCGGGTGATGATTGCGATGGGGTTGGCGTGTGAGCCGGAGTTGCTCATTGCCGACGAGCCAACAACGGCGCTGGACGTGACGATACAGGCACAAATCCTCGACCTGATGCATTCGCTTCGGGAGAAGGTCAACACCGCCATCCTGCTCATCACTCATGATATGGGCGTCATTGCGGAGATGGCGGACCACGTGGCGGTGATGTACGCCGGTCAGGTGGTCGAGTATGCCAGTGTGACCAGCCTTTTTGTCGAGCCGAAGCACCCCTATACGCAAGGGTTGCTGGCGTCGGTGCCCATCCCCGGGCGTTACCAGGAGGAGCTTGCGGTCATTCCCGGTGTGGTGCCGGGCCTGCTCAACCCGCCGCCGGGCTGTCGGTTTGCCAACCGCTGCCCGTACCGGTTTGCGCGGTGCAGTGATGACCCGCCGCTGATTGTGCTGGAAGGCGGTCGCACGGTGCGCTGCTGGCTCTATGAAAACGATGCCAGTGGGGAGAGATGAGGGACGAGGGACGAGGAATGGATGCTCCTTTGCTGGATGTTCGGAACCTGGTGAAGTATTACCCCATCAGGGGGGGGATATTACGCCGTGCTGTGCAGTACAATCGCTCGGTTGACGACGTGAGCTTCACCATTCGGCGGGGCGAGACGCTCGGGTTGGTGGGCGAGAGCGGGTGTGGCAAAACAACTGTCTGTCGCACTATTCTGCGCCTCACGAAGCCTACTTCGGGCACGGCTCTCTTCGACGGGACCGATATCTTCAAGGCGTCGCGCCGGGAGATGCGAGCCTTGCGCCGCCACATGCAGATTATCTTTCAAGACCCCTATGCCTCGCTTGACCCCCGCCTGACCATTGGCGAGAGCGTTGGGGAGGGGTTGGTCATCCACCGCATGGGCACGGCGAAGGAGCGCACGGAGCGCGTCCGCGAGGCGCTGGAGAAGGTGGGGTTGCACCCCGACCATATGCGGCGGTTCCCCCATGAGTTTTCGGGGGGGCAGCGGCAGCGTATTGGCATTGCGCGGGCGCTGATTATGGAGCCGGAGTTGATGATGTGCGATGAGCCGGTGTCGGCGCTGGACGTGAGTGTCCAGTCGCAGGTGCTCAACCTGCTGCGGTCGCTCCAGCAGGAGCTAGGGCTGACCTACCTGTTCATTGCGCACAACCTGAGCGTGGTTGAGCATATCAGCAACCGCGTGGCGGTGATGTACCTGGGGAAGGTGGTCGAACTGGCCGAGCGTCAGTCGCTCTTCCGCACTCCGCGCCACCCCTATACCAAAGCGCTTATTTCCGCCATTCCCCTCCCCGACCCGACCGCTCGGCGTGAGCGGATTATCTTGCAAGGCGATGTGCCAAGCCCGGTCAACCCGCCGCCGGGCTGCCGCTTCCACCCGCGGTGCTGGCTGGCCCGGCCTGTCTGCAAAGAACAGGAACCGGCGTTTGAGGAGAAGGAACCCGGTCACTGGTCGGCCTGCCACTTTGCGGAGGAGGTGTGAGGAGGCGGGGGGATTGGCCGAATCTGGTTCTGACGACTTGACGACTTGCCAGATTGCCGATATCTGGCTATAATGTGGGTGGGCCGGTAGCTCAGCGGTAGAGCAACGGACTTTTAATCCGCAGGTCGAGGGTTCGATCCCCTCCCGGCTCACCACAACCAGCGCCAGAAACGGGGAGATGGTAATCTGTCTCCCCGTTCTGGCGTTTCCTTCGCTGCGGAGCTACCGCACCATCAGCGGCAGGTACACCACACGCAGCGCGGCCCTACACCCCTGGTTGGTCCAGTGCTCTTCCCCGGTCGGGCTTTTTGCATCGAGGAAGGCCAGCAAATCGGGGTCGGTCACATTTGTGTCAAGTTGATTGCAAGAG
>DAOTUF010000027.1:0-2069 GCA_034437495.1 Chloroflexaceae bacterium
GTTGCCGACCTTGAGGCCGCGTGGCGAGGGGAGCACCCCCCCGTTGAACTGCAAGGAAATGCGACGGAGACCCCTTCCGATCCACCGTCCCGGCCCTCCCCCTCCCGACCCACGGCCCCTGCGCTCCAGACCGCACGCCCGCGGGTGCTCATTCTGCACGCCAATGGTACCAACCGCGACCACGAGGCGGCGCTGGCCTGCACCCTGGCCGGCGCGACCCCCGATATCGTGCATATCAACCAGCTGCTTGCGGGTGAGCACCGCTTGCTGGACTACCACATGCTCGTGGTGCCGGGCGGGTTTTCCTATGGGGATGACCTGGGGGCCGGCACGCTCTGGGCGCTCGACCTGCGCCACCGCCTGGATCAAGACATGGCGGCGTTTGCGGCCAGCGGACGCCCGGTGCTCGGCATCTGCAACGGGTTTCAAGCGCTGGTCAAGGCGGGGTTGCTGCCCGGGCCGGTCGCTGCTCCTGACCCTGACCCCGCTGGCAACCAGCATCAGGGGTGCGCCTCGCACGAGCGGCGGGTGACGCTGGCTCCCAATGCCTCGCACCATTTTGAGTGCCGGTGGGTCTACCTCAGCCCCGACCCGCAGAGTCCCTGCCTCTTCACGCACGGGTTGGACGAGATGGTCTACTGCCCGGTGGCACACGGCGAAGGGCGGCTGCTGGTGAGGAGTGACGAAGACCTGGCCGACCTCACCACACGCCACCTGGTAGCCCTGACCTATGCTGATGCTGCGGGCAACCCGGCCAGCTACCCCGCCAACCCCAACGGGTCGGTGATGGGCATTGCCGGGCTGTGCAACCCGGCGGGCAATGTCCTGGGGATGATGCCCCACCCCGAAGACCATATCTTCCCCTGGCAGCACCCGCGCTGGCACCGCGGCGAGCGGGGGATGGTCGGGCTGCGGCTGTTTGAACAGGGGGTGCAGGCATGCTGACCCACGAAGAACTACTGCGGGCCATCCCTGACGCGCTGCAAACGGTTGACCTGGCGGGGACCGATAGGAGGGCCAAGCACGTTGGGAAGGTGCGTGACACCTATGTCCTCAAGGGGAATCGGGTGCTGATTACGACCGACCGTGTTTCGGCATTCGACCGCGTGCTCGGGTGCATTCCGTTCAAGGGGCAGGTGCTCAACGAGTTGAGCGGGTGGTGGTTTTCGAAGACCCGCGACATCGTGGTGAGCCATGTGTTTGATATCCCTGACCCGAACGTGACGGTTGCCTGCGATGCCCACCCGCTGCCGGTCGAGGTGGTGGTGCGCGGCTACATCACCGGCGTGACGAAAACCTCGCTCTGGTCGCTCTATGCGCAGGGGGAGCGGCGACCCTACGGTATCCCCCTCCCCGATGGCCTGCGCAAGAACGACCCGCTGCCCGCCCCCATCATCACCCCGACCACCAAGGCCGGGGCAGGCGGGCACGATGAGCGGCTCACCCGCGACGAACTGCTCGCTCGCGGGCTGGTTTCGCCCGCGCTCTGGGAGCAGGTAGAGGCTGCGGCACTGGCGCTGTTTGCCCGCGGGCAGGAACTCGCCCGCCGGGGTGGGCTGATTCTGGTGGATACCAAGTATGAGTTTGGTCTGGCCGATGGGCAGCTAACGCTGATTGATGAGCTGCATACGCCCGACTCCAGCCGCTTCTGGACGGTCGCGTCCTACGATGCGGCTGCTCGCGGGGAGCGGGAGGAGCCAGAACACCTTGACAAGGAGTATCTGCGGGCCTGGTTTGCGGCGCAGGGGTATCGCGGGGAGGGGGAGCCACCCCCGATGCCCGACGATTTTGTGGCGCAGGTGGCGGCCCGCTACCTTGCGGCCTATGAGCACCTCACCGGTACCTCGTTTGTGCCGGGCGAACAACCCGCCGGCGAGCGGATATGGCGAAATCTCCTGTCCCTCCTGCGCTGATACCATCCGGCCCGGTTCTGGTATAATATGCACCAGGATAGTCCTAATCATGCCCGGTCAACGACCACCCGCTGAAGCGGGTGGCTTGCGGGAAGCCGTAAGCCGATGTTGACCAGTTCGCTCTTCGGAGCAGACGATAGGGAGGTCACGAGACCC
>DAOTUF010000028.1:0-4122 GCA_034437495.1 Chloroflexaceae bacterium
CCGTGCCCCATCACGCACCCCGGACCGGAGACAAGTAGGGATAGTCCCCACCACAAACAGGGATAGTTCAGACAAAGTCCCGCTGAAATAGTGGTACACTACTCGGGGCAGGGGAGGAACATGGTCCAAACTGAGCAATCTGACTCCTGCAATACACTCGTACTTGAAGAAAGGACTGGACCGACCATCGTCATGAAACGCTTCACTCTTTCTGGACTGCGTGGGCAAATCATCCTCCTGATTCTCCTGGTGATGGCCCCCTCCCTGGGGTTGACATTCTACACGGGTATGGAGCAGCGTTCGCAGGCCGAAGCCGCCATTCGGCAGGATGCCCTGCGCATGACCCAGATTATCGCAGTTCAGCAAGAGCAGTTGATCATGCGCTCCTACCAGGTGCTCGCGGCGCTCTCGCGGATCTCCTCCCTGCAAACCCATGACGCCGACGCCTGTTCGCGCACCTTTGCCGGGTTGCCCGACCGCTACTCCTCACACCCCTTTTTCCTTGCGGCAAAGCCGAATGGTGAAGTCTTCTGCACTGCCCTCCGCGACTCCCCGGATGACAACGACGGTGACGACGACGGTGGCAACGACGATGACCAGGACCTTCCCCCCGAACTGACCAGCGTGGCCAACACCCCGTGGTTTCAGCAAAGCAAGGAGACCGGCAGCTTTACCACCGCCGGTGTCAGTTCCTTTCTGGGTCAGCGAATCTTGATTTCTGCCCTCCCCACCTTCAATGCCGCGGGAGAACTGCGAGCGGTGGTCGCCACGGGGCAGGATTTGCAAACGCTGAGCGAGTTTGCCACGAATCTGGACTTGCCAGAAGGAGCGACCGTGACCCTCGTTGACACCAGCGAACAGACTATCCCTCTCTACCCCGAACTTGGCACCAGTCCCGATGCTGCCCAGACAGACACCCCACTGGTTGAGCAGATGATGGGCGACACCTCCGAGAGCGGCAGGGGAACGACCACGCTGCGAGGGGACGATGGGGTGCTTCGCCTTTACGCCTTCCAGCCGGTGGAGCACCAGGGAATCAGGCAACCCTTTTCCATCTATGTCGGTATCCCGGTGCAGGTCGCCTTTCACGAGGCCAATATGACCCTGATACGTAATATGGCGCTGCTCGGCCTGCTCACGGCGCTGGCGCTCGTTGCGGCGGCGGCGGGGAGCAACCTGGTCGTGCTCAATCCCATCAATGCGCTGGTGGATGCCACGCGCCAGCTTGCGGCAGGCAACCGCCGCGTCAAGGTCGTTCCCCCCCGCGGCGTGCGCGAATTCCACGCCCTTGCCGATTCGTTCAACACGATGGCCTCAACCCTTCTTCAGCAGGAAACGAACCTGCGCGAGGCCGAAACGCGCTACCGCACCCTGGTGGAGCAAAGCCCGGCCATTATCTACACCACTGCGCTCACGGCAAACGGCTCCAGCTACCTCAGCCCGCGCATTGAAACGCTGCTTGGCTACCCGGCGGAAGAACTGGCCAAGGTGCCCGGCACCTGGATGTCCTGCCTGCACCCCGATGACCGCCAGCGCATCTTGAATGATGTGGCGGCTCAGCACGAACACGGCCACGCGCTCTCGCTCGAATATCGCCTGCTGAAGCGAGATGGGCAGGTCGTCTGGGTACGAGACGAAAGCCGCGTGATCTTCGACGCGGATGGGCGACCCCAGACGGTCCAGGGGACTTTGCTTGACGTGACAGAGCGCAAGGAGGCCGAAGCAATCATTGCGGGTCAGGCCGAGAGCCTGCGCGAGCTTTCCACCCCGCTGCTGCACCTCAGCAACGCCGTCCTGCTGATGCCGCTGGTCGGGGCGATGGACACGCAGCGGGCGCAGCAGATGATGACCGCCCTGCTGGAAGGGGTGGAACACTACCGGGCGCGGGTGGTCATTCTCGATATCACCGGGGTCATGGTGATAGACTCGCAGATTGCCAGCGCGTTTATCCAGACAGCGCAGGCGGTGCAACTGCTCGGGGCGCAGGTGGTGCTGACGGGCATCCGTCCTGAAGTTGCCCAGTCTCTCGTCAATCTCGGTATCGACCTCCAGACCATCGTGACCTACAGCACGCTTCAGAGCGGCATCGAAGGCGTGCTTGAGCAGCAGCACCATGGGTACCGTGCGGCCCCGCTTCCCAACGGAAGCCCCGTCTCCCTATCGAATCAGAAAAGATGACGAGTATGCCCTGACGTTTTCGCTCAGAAGACCATGTTTCCATTCTGCGCCATCTGTATGCCAGCACCCGCAGAGGATGATACCTCCTCCTCGCCCGGTGCCTCCGCCATCTCCTCCTTCTCTGCTATCGCCGCGTCCGATATCACCGCGATGGGAGGCCACCCTGTTGCCCGTGGCTCCGGCTGGTCGCTAGGCCTCCTGTCCGGGGGAGAGACCGGCGGGAGGGGCCAGCAGACGGTCCCCCATACGATTTCTGAGCACTCCCCCTCCTCCTTCTCCCCCTCCTCCGCCTCCCCGGTCGCGGTCGGGCCGGTCACGCTCTTCAACCGCACAGCGCTGCGGGACCACCTGGAGTATACCCCGCTGGCTCCACGCGGCCCCTGCTCCGATGGGGAGCTTTTGCTCCGCCTCTACGCCCACGAGGGGATAGCCGGATTTGCCCGGGTGAGCGGGATGTTTGCCTGGGCCATCCGCGATGGCTCCTCCCTCGTGCTGGCGCGTGACGCGGTGGGATGCCGCAAGCTGTTCTACACGCAGGTGGGGCCGGTATGGGCTGCCTCATCGTCGCTGCGCTGCCTGCGCCGCTGGCCCCGCCTCGTTCCGCGGCTCAACCTGTCCGCCGTCCAAACCTACCTGACCTTTGCCTACCTCCCCGGCGAAGAAACCCTTCTGGAAGGGGTCCGGGAGCTTCTCCCCGGCCACGCCCTGCGTATCTCCCTGGAAGACGGGTCCCACGACCTGATCCCCTACTGGTCGCCTCGGGAGCAGGCGTGGGACCCCGCCGCCCCCCCGGAGCACTACAGCTCCCACCTGCGGCAGTTGCTCGAAGAGGCGGTCCGGGAGGCGCTGCCGCCCGGGGAACCGGTGGCGCTCTTCCTCTCTGGCGGCATAGACAGCAGCCTGGTCACGGCGCTGGCGGCTCGCCAGCACAACCACCCCATCACCACCTACGCCATCCACTTCGGGGAGCACCACGCCAACGAACTGGCCTATGCCCACCTGGTGGCTTCGCACTGCGGGACCCAGCACCGCGTCATCGGTTTCAACGGCAGCCAGGTGTGCCGCCATCTTGCCGAGACCATGGCCCTGCTCGATAGCCCGGTGGGGGACCCGCTGACGGTGCCCAACCTGCTGCTTGCTCGGGCGGCGGCTGCCGACGGCTTCCGGGTGGTGCTCAACGGCGAGGGGGGAGACCCCTGCTTCGGCGGACCCAAGAACCTGCCCATGCTGCTGTTTGAACTCTACCGCGGCGGCTCCGAGCCGGACCCCGTCCTCCGGTCCCGCACCTACCTGCGGGCCTACCGCGAATGCTACGATGACCTTCCGGCGCTGCTTACCCCTGCGGCGCGGGACGATCTGTGCCCGTCTCCTCCCCTCGAACGATTGGTCCAACCCTTCCTGGAATCCCCCTCCATGTCCTCGTGGCTCAACCGGCTGATGCTCGCCAATGTGCGGACCAAAGGAGCGCACCATATTCTGGCGAAGGTGGAGAGCCTGACCGCGGCCTGCGGCTTGGAAGGCCGTTCCCCCCTGTTCGACCGCGCCATCGTGGACTATTCCTTTGCCATTCCCCCGGAGCTGAAGCTGTCGGGCACCACAGAAAAGTGGGTGCTCAAGCGAGCCGTGGAGGATGTCCTCCCCGCCATCATCGTCCACCGCCCTAAGAGCGGGATGCGGGTTCCCATTCAGTCGTGGCTTCTGGGGTCGCCGCTGCTCCGAAACACCCCGCTGCGACCGTGGTTCCCGGGCCCGCTGGGCCGGCTGGTCTCCGAGGTGCTGCTCAGTCCACGCGGGCAGGCGCGGGGGCTGTTTCAGGCCGGGACGATACGGGCATGGCTGCGGGGGGAACGGATGCTCTGGCCGCGCCACGGCAAAAAACTGTGGCTGGTGCTGACGCTGGAACTGTGGCTGCGGGCGTATCTCGATGATGCGGACGGGGCGTAT
>DAOTUF010000029.1:0-2617 GCA_034437495.1 Chloroflexaceae bacterium
GGGGAGGCGGACGGGGGAGACGTCGCGGGCGTCTCACGCGGGGGTTCGGGCGGTGCTGGCTCCTCCCCCGGCTCCTCCAACCCTTCGGCATCTTCCGGGGCGTCGAGCGGCTCGAAGAGCCGGAGCACGCGGTTGCGGTGGACGGGGTAGAGTTCGGCAATGGAGATGAGCGCCCGTCCCAGGAGGGGGATGTTCATCGTCCAGTAGAACAGCAGCAGCAGCCCGCTCACCTCTCCCCCGCTGGCGATGTAGTTGAACACAATCAAGGCGGCAAATATCAGGCCGACCAGGGCATCGACCCCCTTGGCTGCAAGTTCCACCTGATAGAAGTCGTTGCTGGCGTGGGACCACTTCACCAGCAGGCTTTCGTGTTCGCGCCGCATCGATGGTTCGGCTCCGTGGGTGCGGATGGGCACCAACCCGAGCAGCGAATCCAGATAGAAGCGGCTGAGGGCCCCCAGGTGGGTGCGGACGCGGAGGTCGCGTTCGCTCAGCAGGGGTTGGACGAGGATGGGCAGCCCGATGACCACCACGGTGGCCAGGATAGTCACCGGAGCGCCCTGCGGGTTCAGCCAGACAATCCCGATGGCCGTCAGCACAATCTCGAAGCACAGGCGCAGAAAATCAATGGCGAGGTTGGGCAGGACCCGCAGCTGCCGCAGTTCGTGCGCCCGCTGCGCCATATCAGAAACCAGACGGCTCTGGAAGTAGCGGTCGCCCAGACGCGGGATTTTCGTCAGAAATGCCATACGCATGCGGTTTTCGAGCCGCCGCCCGGTTCGGAGCACAATCGAAACAATGGGGAATTCGAGCAGGAAAAGGGCGATGAAGAAGGCAAACAGCGCTACCAGCGCCCCCACGCGCTGCTCAAAGAGGTTCAGGCTTTGCCCCAGGTCGAGGATGCTGCGGAGCAGCAATGCCTGAATGAAGATACCGGCAGCAGCCAGCGAAAGCCCGGTCAGCAGGGTGGCCGGCGTCAGCAGACCATCCTCACGGAGGTACTGGAGGATGGCAAGCCCCGGGCGGGCGGGAGGTTCTTCGAGCGCGGCGGCAAGCTCGGGCGAAAGCGCTTTCGGAACGGCTGCCTCTTCTGCCTCTTCTGCGGGTTCGGCTGCTTCGGTGGGTCCCACCACGGTTGGCGGACGACGACGCCCGCGGAACCGAACTAGCACGGCCCCGCGGAAACTCAACATCGCCTTTCCATCTTCGGAGGAGACCGGTTCGACGGCCCAGTAGTCGGGGGGGACGGTCCGAAAGCGCTTCGGCGGCTCCTCGCACACGCGCGAAAAGAGCCGCTCCAGGACCGCCAGCGATTCGGTGCCGCGGATGGTTCCCCCTGCTGCGATGAATGCTTCGACCATGCGGGTGGCGGCGTCGAGTGCGGCCAGCGTGTACCATCCCTTGTCTTCCAGGGCTGTGGTCAGGAGTTGCTGAGCATCGCCTTCCCCCTTGCTCACAAACGCGAGCCGCTGCCGCAGCGGGGCACAAAACCCTTCGGAGCCGGCCCATACCCGCCAGGCCGCAGCCGGGACTACCTGGACGTGGATATACAGTTCGTTCAAGAAGCGCTGGCGGGTCATCCAGTGGCGACCGATGGCCGGGTCCATCACCTGGATGAAGGGGCCGACTTGCTGCCACGCGACGATAAAGTGGGTCGTGCCGCCGGGGAGGTTGACTACTACGATGGCTGGCAGGACGTGGGCCTCCGACAGAAAAAGGTGCTCGGATGGTACCATGATCTGCTCGGCTTTCAGGCCAAGCTGAACCGCCACCTCTTCCATCGTGTCAATCGAGGTGCCGTCAACATCCGTCTGGCAGGCTTCGCGTAGGCGGCCATAGCTCACCGAGATGCCAAACCCTTCGAGAATGGATTTGAGCGTGGCGGGGCCACAGTCCATCGCAGAAGTCTGCACCATCTCCGGCACGAAGAAGCGCCGGTCGGAGGCGAAGAGGCTCGCAATCAGGGGGTGGCTGGTCATGCTTCCTTACCTGGTTTGATCACTGGTCGTCTTGAAGATGCTGCGGACTGGTCCGGATTTGTGCGGTGTCAATGAACTGGCCGGTCGCCTGGAGCACCAGCATCGCCGGGGAAATGCGATCCACTTCAATTCGCGCTGTCCCCACCAGGTCTTCCGGGGGGATATCGGTCGGGTCGATGCTCCAGAAGGGATAGAGCTTTGCGTGCAGCCGGTCTTCTTCGGGCCGGGTCTCGACTTCGGTCACGAGCGCGGGGACTGCGCCCAGGTGGGAACCCGCGGCTCCCTCGAAGTGCAGCAGGGCGGCCTGTCCCCGCCTGATGCGGCCCTGGGTTTCCAGGGGGAAATCTGCGGCAACCGTCGTATAGGTTTCCGAAACGACCATCGTCTCGCTGGCCTCGTAGATGGTCACGGTGGCCAGAAAGAACCAGGCGAGCCAGGCGCTCAGGAGTATCATGGCCAGAACCGCGCCAATCAGCGAACCCCGAAACCCATCGGTCTGCATCGAACGTATGGTGTTGGAAAAGGGTGTTGCCACAAATTACGGTATTGAATCTGGATAAAGATACGGGCATGAAATGTCGCAGCCCTCGGACTGCTGGTATTATACCAGGGAACCCGAACGTGTGAGACTACGCGAA
>DAOTUF010000030.1:0-13226 GCA_034437495.1 Chloroflexaceae bacterium
GGCGGGAACAGGACTGGGTGACGGTGAAGCCCGAACATGACATCTTTTTCTTCAAGCATTTGCTGAACGCCTATAGCCCGACTCCGCCGAAGGTGGACCTTCGCCCCGATGATGTCGCCCTGTTTCAGTATACGGGGGGCACGACGGGGACGCCGAAAGCGGCGATGCTGACCCATTTCAATATGCTGGCAAACACGTTGCAGATTGCGGCCTGGTTCACCGGCAAGCAGGAAACCCGCGAAAGGATTATGGCGGCTATCCCCTTCTTCCACGTCTACGGGTTGACCGCGGCGATGCTGCTGACGACCTGTATTTCCAGCGAAATGGTCATTGTGCCCAACCCCCGCCAGACAGAACACGTCATGAACGTGCTCCAGAAGGAGCGCTGCACGTTCTTTCCGGGCGTCCCGGCGATGTATCTCAGCATTGTCAACCACCGCCGCGTTCAGAACTACCACCTGGGGAGTATCCGGGCCTGCCTGAGCGGGTCGGCCCCCCTGCCTATGGATGTCCAGGAAAAGTTTGATGCGCTCACGGGTGGGCGGATTGTCGAGGGGTATGGGTTGACCGAGGCGGCCCCCGTCACCCACTGCAACCCGCTCCACGGCCTGCGGAAGGCCGGGAGTATCGGTATCCCCTTCCCCGATGTGGAGGCCAAACTGGTGGACCTGGAGAGCGGGGAGGAAGTGCCCCTGGGGTCGGATGGGGTGGGAGAGCTATGCATTCGCGGTCCGCAGGTGATGAAGAGCTACTGGAACCGCCCCGACGAGACCCGCATGACGATTGATGAGGAAGGCTGGTTGCACACGGGCGATATCTGCAAGGCCGACCAGGATGGCTATTTCTCTATTGTGGACCGCAAGAAGGACATGATTATTACGCAGGGGTTCAAGGTGCTGCCGCGAGATGTGGAGGAGGTGTTGTTTATGCACCCGAAGGTGCAGGAAGCCGTGGTCGTCGGCTATCCCCTCCCCTCACGCGGTGACGAGATTGTCAAGGCGTATATTGTGCCCCTCCCCGGGGAGAAGCCGACTGCCAAAGAGATTAAGGATTTTTGCAAACTGCACCTGGCGGCCTACAAGCTCCCTCGGCGGATAGAGTTTCGCAGCGAGTTGCCCAGGACGGCGGTGGGCAAGGTGCTGCGTCGGGTGCTGGTGGACGAAGAGCGGGAGCGGCGGCAGTCCCGTTTGTCGCAGGGCGGGGACGAGCCAGATAATGGGGAAGAGGATGAGGAGTAGCGAAGGAGAATGGTGCAGCAATGGCTCATCCCCTGCTTAAGATGGCCCTCCACCGGGCGCAACCTGGCACTGGCTCGTCAGAAAGGTTTCTTGGGCGGAGAACTGCTATGCAACCACTCCCCATACCCGATCTTCCCTCCCTTCTCGCCGGTATCCCCTGGGTGCTGGTGGGGGGGGTGGCAACGCGGGCCTATATGCCAGAGCAAACCACCCGGGATATCGATATTATGATCCATGCGAAGCATGAAGAGCAGGCTTACCGGTCATTGACTACAGCAGGCTACCGAGTTGAAGGGGAACTGTCTATCGGGGGATTCTCGGTCCGGGGGATGGAAGAGGATGCCCCCCCGCTGGATGTTCTGACCTCGCGTGCGCCATGGCTTGAACAGGCGCTCAGCCAGCCAGGGTATGATGCAGCCGGGCTGCCGGTGATGCCACGTCCCTATCTGATGCTGCTCAAGCTCCAGGCAGGTCGCCTGCGCGATCTTGATGATGTGCAGCGGATGCTGCGTGACACTCCGCCTGCGGAGCGAGCGTCGACTCGTTCGCTGGTAGCTCGCTACGCCCCCGACAGCGTTGAGGACTATGATATTCTGATGCAGCTTGCTGATATCGAGTTTGGGACCGGCTCCGAATGAGGATGGTAAGCTCCTGGGGACGAAGTTGGAAGAGAGGTCAGGCCAGGTGGTCCCGGTCGTCGTCGTCCTCTTTGTGCTCTTCGTGCTGTACCCGTACCATGATGCGCTGGTCGCCAGAAAGGTAGCTGAGCACCAGCGATACCACCGAGATGATCAGTCCACCCAGGAAGGCCGACCAGAAGCTTTCTACCCGAAACTGGATACCAACGTAGTCGGCCAGGGCCGAGGAGAGGGTCAGCAGCATGGCATTGACCACCAGTCCAAACAGGCCAAGCGTAAAGATGGTCAGCAGCACGGTGAAGGGACGGAGCAGGACATTCAGGAACCCGAAGAAGAGCGCGACCACCCCGAGCTGCCACCCCGGACCTTCGAAGCGGATACCGGGTACGCTCCATACGGCTGCAAAGATGGCCAGCGTACTGATAAGCCAGCGCAGCACCCACCGACGAAGGTCAGCAAATGGGAGCGAAGGGGAAGAGGGGTCTTTGTTCATAGGATTGCGAGTGACCGTACCCGATACTGTACGTCTGATCACTTAAAATCATACGATGATATACGGTGGAAATGGGCGTGGCTGGTCCCTATTCAGACAACATCTTTTCTATTATACTATACGTTGCCGCTGGTTTCAAGAAGCAGAAAGCAGGTAGCCCGATGATTGGTTCGAGATATGCCCGCCTGCTCCGTCCCGTGGAGCAGCAGGCCCGTGCCGAGGGGAAGGAGGCGTATTTTCGGCTGCACCGCCACCGCTACACCTCCCTGCTCGCGGCCCTGGACGCTGCCCCGGGAACACGCGTGCTGGAAGTCGGGGTGACGCCCGGCCAGTTGACCCACCTGCTCGTCCGGGCCGGGTACCGGGTTGGCGGGGTGGACCTCAACCCGGGCACGCGCCGGGCGCTGTGGAAACACCTTGGCGTTCCGGTGTGTCAGATGAACCTCGAACGTCA
Source organism: Chloroflexaceae bacterium (assembly GCA_034437495.1). Classification (GTDB taxonomy): domain Bacteria; phylum Chloroflexota; class Chloroflexia; order Chloroflexales; family Chloroflexaceae; genus JAAUSY01. Next base: position 2,824 of record DAOTUF010000030.1, read on the forward strand.
GCCGCTCCCCTTTGCCAGCGGGTCGTTCGAGCGTGTGGTGTTCTCCGAAGTGCTTGAACACCTGGTCTATTCGCCGCTGCCCGCCCTGCGCGAATTTCGGCGGGTGCTCAAGCCGGGCGGCAGGCTGCTGCTCACGACGCCCAACGAACTCTACGTGAAGAGCCGCCTGCACACGTTGGCCCGGATGGTGTCGTGGAAGAGCCGCGACACACGCGAGGAATTTCGCCATCAGATGCTCCTGGAGGGCGAGGCCCGCTACACGACCCACAGCCGCACCTACACGATGGAGGAGGTGTGCTGGTTGGTGGAGCAGGCCGGGCTGCGGGTGGTCCAACGCCGCTACGAGGCCGCATGGGAACGGGTGGGCGTGGAAGTCGGGCGGCTGTGGAAACGCCCGCAGCGGGTGTTGGCCAAGGGGGTGCTCGTTGCCATGACCACCTTGCTCCCCTCCACGCGCTCCATGCTGCTGGTCGTAGCCGAAAAGCCTGCCGGACCCGCTTGACCTGCCCCGGCCCCCTTGACCCGTGAGGCGACTCTGCGTATAATGAGAGACAGGCGTACGGGACGATAGCTCAACGGCAGAGCATCCGGCTCATAACCGGCGGGTTCCAGGTTCGAATCCTGGTCGTCCCACCAGCCCGGTCAGCGGGCAGGGGCCTTTGCGCTGCGCCAGAAGCATAAGGTCGAGTACACGCCCAGGAACGGGGAAGGTCTCTCCGGGGCAAGCAGAAGACAAAGCTGAAAAGGAGGATAAAACGCCTATGATTGTGTCGATCCAACTCCAGCATGCACAGGAGCTTGTGCGATACCTGCTGCCCACGTTCCTGGAGCTTCACGGGTAATTCGTTCTTTCCGTTTCTTTCACCGTTTCTTTCCAGTTCCATACGGATACGTACTGGTGATGTTCTCAGGCCGTGGGGAGCAGGTGGCACCCCTGTTGGCGGCCTTTTTGTGTTGATACCAGGTTATCAGGTCAGGAAGGGCTTTCCGCCGCGTTCCTGACCTGGTTTTTTTTATCATCAGGAGAACATCACCTAATCATGGCAAAGAAACCGAAGAAGAAGAAGCCATCGCGCCCATCCGCCACCAATCTGACGCAGCAGTGGACGAACGATGGGGAGGCATGGGACGAGTTGGAACAGATGGAGCAGTTGGAGCAGTTGGAGCAGTTGGAACGTGTTCGCAACCGGCAGGAAGCGGGCGAAGCGCCGCGGACCTCGGAGAAGTTCCTTGAACGCCGCCGCCGCCAGAAAATCACTGGCCGAATATACAAGCAGATCAAGCAGGACAAGAAGCGCCTGAATAACCGGAAGCCATAGCCTGCGAATGCCAGCAGCGTCAGGGGCAGTCCTTCCCCCGCTCCGGAGCGGGGGAGGGGCCGCCCTCCAACCGATGATTGGGACCTTCCCCCCTTTTCTCTTCCCCTTTCTTTCATTATCTGCCGTTTGTCTCCCTGACCCGAATAGGGTACAATGCAGCCTATGAGTACCTCAATCATAGAAGCCGTGCGCGGGATGCGCGATGTGTTCTTCCAGGAGCAGCAGGCGATGATGCTGGCGCAGAGACGGCTTGAGTCGCTGCTGACGAGCTATGGCTATGTCCCGATAGACTGCCCCATTATTGAGCACCGTGACCTCTATCTTCGCAAAATTGGCGAAGAGCTGATTGGGAAAATCTACGAATTTGCCTTTGGCGGGCGCGACCTGTCCTTGCGCCCGGAGTGGACGGCTTCGGTGCTGCGGGCATACGTGACCCACATGCAGGAACACCCCCTGCCGCTCCGCCTGAGCTACTGCGGCCCGGTGTTTCGCTACCAGCGCCCGCAGCGGCTCACCTACCGCCAGTTTACCCAGGCGGGGGTCGAACTCATCGGGGCGGCGGCTCCGCGGGCCGATGCGGAGATGGTGGACCTGGCCTGTGCCGGGTTGGATGCCCTGGGGGTCGAAGACTACCAGATACTCCTGGGGCACATCGGGGTGGTGCGCGAAGCCCTGATGCACCTGGACCTGGCGGAGCGCACGCGGGGGATGCTGGTCTGGAACCTGGAGCGGATACGCACCCGAGGCATCGAGTGGGTGCGCGACCATCTCTATGGGACCATTGGCGACCTTCCGATTGACCCATCGCTGCTGGAGGGGTTGGACGAGGAGCAGGCTACCACGCTGCTGCTGCGCATATTTCAGGCGATGGGGGTCAACCTGGCGTTTGGCACCCGTTCGCCCGACGAGATTGTGGGTCGGCTGGTGCGCAAACTGCGGCGGCGGGATTCGCGGGAGCAGGTAGACCACGCCCTTGATTTGCTGGCGCGGGTCAGCGAGATACGCGGTACGCCCGACCAGGCAATGGACCAGGCCATGCGCCTGTTCGAGAGCGTGGGTATTGACATTCCCGCGTTTCAGGAAATCCGGGCCATCCTGACGATGCTGGAGCACCATGGCCTGCCGCAAAAGCGCATGGTGCTGGACTTTGGGATGGGGCGCGGGTTGCACTATTACACCGGCTTGATATTCGAGATGTATGACCCGAATGGGGTCCAGATTTGTGGGGGGGGACGCTACGATGACCTGGTGCAGGTGTTGGGAGGGCGGCAGCCGGTGCCGGCTGTTGGCTTTGCCTATGGCCTGGAACGGGTGGTAGCTGCCAGCACAACCCTGGCCCCGACCGAGCGCGAGCGGCGCGAGGTGCTGGTCTCCCCGATGACCGATGCAGACTATGCGTATGCGCTGGAGGTCGCCCGCACCCTCCGGACGCGCGGGTTCATTGCGACGGTTGATGTTCGCGGGCGGAGCGTGGCCAACAACCTGCGCAATGCGGACCGCCGCGGCACGCCCTATGTGGCGATTGTCGGAGCCGATGAGCGTATGCGGGGGGATGTGATGTGGCGCAATCTGGACACGCGCCAGGAAAAACGGATCAGGCTGGATGAATTGAGGTAAGTACGGGTGAACAGGCATGCACATCACCGCCGTTCGGGGAGCAAAACTTCGTCTATGAAGTGGGGAACCTATGCCGAACTGACACCGGAGGCTCTGGCTGCTATCCGCACACTGGCACCGGTGGCCTACCTCCCCTGGGGGTCGCTCGAATGGCACGGGCCGCACCTGCCCTTCGGGGTGGATGGCCTGATAGCCCAGGCCGTGGCCGAGCGTGTCGCTCAACGGGTCGGTGGGGTGCTTTTGCCCCCTACCTGGTGGCCGGTGGCGGCGGTTCCGCACCCCGATTCGCTTTCTATTCCCAGTTCTGTGATGCACCATCTGTGGGGCACGCTGTTTGGCAGACTGGCGGAGGCCGGGTGGAACGTGGTGGTCGTGCTCAGCGGCTCCACCACCCCTGGCCACGAACTGGTGCTCATTGATGCTGCGGAGGTCGCTATCAACCAGTATGGCTTGCTAGTCCTGGCGTTATCGCCTCTAGCCATTGTGGATGAGACGATGGTGGACCACGCGGCCCTGTGGGAAACCTCGGTGATGATGGCCCTCTACCCCGACCTGGTGGATCTCGAAGCGCTCGGACCCCACCCCCTCACCCCCGCGAACAGCGCGGTGCTCGGGCGGGACCCACGGGGGACTGCGTCGGCTTCTCTCGGCAAGCAAGCTCTGGCAATGGCGGTAGAGCAAATCAGCCGGGCTATTCGGCGGTTGCTCACGGAGCGCAGCGTGACCCCCCTCTACACGCTCTATGCCCATCGTCGGAACTGCCTCCGGACCTACGCGGAACGCTACAGGGAAGAACACCCCGATGATGCTACCCGTGCCTGGTGGGAGCACCTGTGCCGGGAAGCGGAGGGAGACACGGAAGCGGAAGGGGCGGAGAGCGGGGAGCCGGGACCAGAGCACCAGGACCAGGACCCTGAGCAACCGGAGGCGGAGGAATAGGGTCTCCGGGCAGCGGTCGCCGCCAGGAAACCCGCCGCTCCTCCGCGGGTTGACCGTATGAACCAGAACAGAAACTATCTGCCCCTATCCTTCTCCGACGCATTGTGATAGAATGAACAGACAGACCCGAAGAGTCACGGCAGTTTCCTTCCCCTCCGATAACCCGATGATCCCGAGCATCCGTCCAGGGTTCTGCACAAAGTCATATGAGGTGAACTACCATGACGGTGGACCACAAAACCCATACTGAACTCCAGGAAGAACATGCTGCCCTGCGGCAGCGTATCACCGAACTCGAACACGCCCTGACCGAACGCCAGTACGACGAAGCCACCCTGCGCTCCAGCGAAGCCCGCCTTCGAACCGTTATCGAGCACAACGCCGATGCGGTTATTGTGGGCAACAACGATATTGTGCAGTTCGTCAACCCTGCTGCGGAACGCCTCTTCGGGCGAACCGCCGAAGAACTGCTGAACCATCAACTTGGTATCCCTATCTCCCCCGATGGCGAAGAAGAGGTGGATATCTTCCACAAGGATGGCACCCACGTGGTGGCTGAGATGCGTGTCGTTGAGATAGAATGGGAAGGGCAAAGCTCCTATCTGGCGTCGTTCCGAGATATCACCACCCGCAAACGGTTTGAAGAAGAGCTGGAACGCCGCGTTGAGGAACGAACCAACCAGCTCCGCGCCAGCGAAGAACGCTTCCGCACGATTGCCGACTTTACCTACGACTGGGTCTACTGGATTTCTCCGGATGGGACCTACCGCTATATCTCCCCCTCGTGCGAGCGCATCACTGGCTATTCCCCCGAGGCGATGGAAAGCGGCACCGTCCCGATGGAGACGGTCATTCACCCCGACGACCGGGAGCGCTTCTGTGCTCATCTGCACGAGGAAATCACTACCCGGCAGACGTGCGAACTCGAATTTCGCATTCTCACGCGCACGGGTGAGGAACGCTACCTCAACCACGTGTGCCAGCCGGTCTTCAATGGCGCGGGGGAGTGGCTTGGGCAGCGGGCCAGCAACCGCGATATCACCGAACGGGTGCGGGCCGAAGAAGCCCGGCGGGCCAGCGAGGAGTGGTTCCGCGAATTTGTGGAGGGCACCGATAACCTGGTCTGCCAGGTCAACCAGGCCCGTCAGTTTACCTATGTCAATCGCACCGTCGAACGTATCTTCGGCATCTCTCCTGAAGCCTGCCTGGGACGCGATGCCTTCGACTTTGTGTACCCCGACGACCTGGTCCGCACCCGGGCGCTCTTTGAGGGGTGGCTCGAACATCATTCAACCATTGCGACCTTTGAGAACCGCCAGGTCAGCCAGGACGGTCGCGTCCACTACCTGCACTGGACCATCAATCCCCACTATGACGACCAGGGGAAGGTCACGGTCATGAACATCATCGGGCGAGATATCACCGAGCACAAGTGCATTGAAAAAGCTCTGCGCGAAAATGAAGCCCGCTACCGTGCCATCTCCGAGCTTATCTCCGACTTCGTCTACCTCTTGCGGGTGGAGACGGAAAACCGCCTTGTCCTGGAGTGGGTCAACGAGACCTTCGCCCGCGCCACCGGCTATACGCCGGAGGAGATTAACCAGCGCGGGGGGTGGGACAGTCTGCTGCATCCGGATGATGTGCTGGCCGTCCACCAGCGGCGGGAGTGGTTCGCAGCCGGGCAGTCGTCGGACATTATGGAGTTTCGGATTGTCACCAGAAAGGGGGAAATCCGCTGGCTGCGCAACCACTGCCGCCCCGTGCGCGACGACACCCATACGCAGGTCACGCATATCTACGGGGCCGCGCGGGATATCACCGAGCGCAAACGCGCCGAAATGGCCCTGCGCGAAAGCGAAGAACGCTATCGCCAACTGGTCGAACTCTCCCCGGATATGATTGTGGTGCATCGGAATAACCGCGTGGTCTTCATCAACCAGGCGGGAGCGGCGATGCTCGGCAACCTCCCCCCACCCAGGCTCACGGGACGGCCCCTCCTGGACCTGGTGGCTCCGCACCACCACGACCTGGCTATCCGCCACACCCACCAGGTCTTGGAGCACAAAACCCGCACGCCCATGGTCGAAGAGCAGTTTGTGTGCCTGGATGGTTCGCTGATTGATGTCGAAGTCACCTCCAGCCCCTTTACCTACCAGGGAGAACCTGCCGTGCAGGTCATTGCCCACGACATCACCGAACGCAAACGGGCCCGGCGCGAACTGGAGCGTTCGTTTTCGCTCCTCAAGGCGACCATCGAGTCGGCGGCGGACGGGATGGTCGTGCTGGCGCAGGATGGGGGGATTATCCACTGCAACCACAATTTCGAGGAGTTGTGGCACCTCCCCGAAGACTGGCGCACCCGCTATACGTCGGCGCACCATTTTGACCTGCTGGTGGAGCAGGTCCAGAACGATGAGGCGTTCGTCCAGCAGGTGATAGAAGAACTCTACGGTACGCTCGATTCGCCCGTATACGAGTATTTGACGCTGAAAGACGGGCGCATCATCGAGCGCCACAGCACCCCCTACTACGTGGAGGGGACCATCGCCGGGCGGGTGTGGAGCCTGCGCGATATCACGGTGCGGAAGCAGGCTGAAGACGAACTGAAACGGGCGCGGTATGAGGCCGAAGCCGCAGCCCGCGCCAAGTCGGAGTTTCTGGCGAATATGAGCCACGAAATTCGTACGCCGATGAATGCGGTCATCGGGATGACCAGTGTGCTCCTGGACACGAACCTGGACGAGGAGCAGCGCGAGTGCCTGGAGACGATTCGTATCAGCGGTGAGGCAACCATCACCCTGATTAACAATGTGCTGGACTTCTCCAGGATTGAGGCTGGCACGCTGGAACTCAAGCACTATCCCTTTGACCTGCGACCATGTGTCGAAGAGGCGCTTGACCTGTTTGCTGCCCGCGCTGCCGACAAGGGTCTCAATCTGGTCTACTTCATCGAAGCGCACACCCCCACCAGGCTGGTCGGCGATGTGACGCGGGTGCGTCAGGTGCTCGTCAACCTGCTCAGCAATGCGGTGAAGTTCACCGAGCAGGGGGAGGTGGTGGTCACAGTTGACGGTCGGGGGCCGGGAGCCGGTGGGCGGGGGTACGACGTGCATATGGCCGTGCGCGACACGGGCATTGGTATCCCCCACGACCAGCTTGCCCACCTCTTTCGCTCGTTCAGTCAGGGCGATGCTTCTACGACCCGCCGCTACGGGGGGACCGGCCTGGGCCTCGCCATCAGTGCCAGCTTGCTGGAGATGATGGGCGGCACGATAGCGGTGGAAAGTGAACCAGGCAGCGGCACTACGTTCCATATCACGTTTGCTGCCGAAGAAGCACCCGCTCCGCACGCCCGTCCGACGGTGGACGACTGGCTTATGGCTCCCGATGAGCGGCTTGCGGGACGGCGCATTCTGGTTGTGTCACCTTACGAGACGAACCGCCACATCCTGTCCCACTACACGAGCTGGTGGGGGATGGAGCCGTTCCCCGCTGCCTCGTCCAGCGAGACCCTGGCGCTGATGCAGGAGAACGGTGCTTTCGATGGGGCTATTCTGGATGTGCCCCTGACCGAGAGCGAGGCGGACCGCCTGGCCCGGGAGCTTCGCATGGCCAGCCATCCGCGGGTCCTGCCGGTCGTCAACTGGACCTCGCTTGCCCTGCGGAATCGGGAGGTGCGCCGGGGAGGTGCGCCGCTGCCAGCAGCGCAGGAGACGCTCTATCTCACACGCCCCATTCGCCCGGGGGTGCTCCACCGGGCGCTGGTCCAGGTGTTCCAGGAACGGCCTGTTCTGCCCGTGGAAGGGGAGGTGCGGAGTGTCGGGGATGGGATTTCGGACCTCTGGCTGCCCGTGGACCAGCCCATGGGTCAGACCCACCCTCTGCATCTGCTGCTGGCTGAGGATAACGTGATTAACCAGAAGGTTGAACTGCGGCTGCTGGAGCGGTTGGGGTATCGCGCTGATGTGGCGGCCAACGGGATGGAGGTGCTGGAAGCGCTGCGGCGCAAACCGTATGATGTCGTGCTGATGGATATTCAGATGCCCGATATGGACGGGATCGAGGCGACGCGGCGCATCCGTGCTCAGTGGCCCGAAGACCAGCAACCCTGCATTATTGCCCTGACCGCCCACACCATGGAGGAAGACCGTCAATGGTTCCTGGGCGTGGGTATGGACGACTACATCGGCAAGCCCGTGCAGATGGAAGAGCTGACCGAGAAGCTGCGGAATGTTCCGGGCCGGGCGGGCAAGAGCGGAACGGTCAGCACGGCGGTCGGGAGAACCGCACCCGGCGGGTAGTAGGCGGGGGCTTCAATATCCTTCCGGGGTGCGGTAGCGCTCCAGGTTTTGAAAGCGGGTGGTGTTGGCGTCGAAGCGGAGGGGGATGATACCGGGGGGGCCGTTGCGGTGTTTGGCGATGTGGATTTCCGCGATGCCCTTTTTGTCGGTGTCCTTGTCGTAGAGTTCTTCGCGGTAGATGAACATCACGATGTCGGCATCCTGTTCGATACTGCCACTTTCGCGCAAATCGCTCAACATTGGCACGTGGCTGGTGCGTCCCTCGACCGCCCGCGAAAGCTGGCTGATGGCGATGACCGGGATGTTGATTTCCCGCGCCAGGGCCTTCATCCCGCGGCTGATTTCGCTCACCTCCTGGACGCGGTTGTCGCGGCGGCGCGACTGCATCAGTTGCAAGTAGTCCACAATGATCAGGTCAATTCCCACTTGCGCCTGAAGGCGGCGGGCCTTGCTGCGCACCTCGGCAATACTGAGACCTGCCGCGTCGTCAATGTAGATGGGAGCCTCCGCCAGGACCCCCATGGCGTCCAGGACGTGTTGCAGCTCGCTGTCGTGCAGGTTGGCCGTGCGGAGCTTTTGCACATCGATGCCGGTATGCATAGCGATCAGGCGTTGCACCAGTTGTTCGCGGCTCATCTCCAGGCTAAAGATAGCCACGGTGTGCTGGGCGTGGGTGGCGACGTTGTAGGCCATCGAAAGGGCAAACGCCGTTTTGCCGACGCTGGGCCGCGCCGCCAGGATAATCAGGTCTGACCGCTGCAACCCGCCCGTCAGTCGGTCCAGGTCGGGGTAGCTGGTGGGAACGCCAATGAGGAGGCCCCGATCTTCGCTGGTGGCGCGAAGCTGGTCGAAGTAGGTCTTGATGACGCTCCCGATGTGGACAAAGTCTTGTGTGGTGCGGTTTTGCGAGACGGAGAAGAGTTCAACTTCGGCGCGGTCGAGGGTGGCTTCCAGGTCTTCGTGCTCGTCGTAGCCCAGGGTGGCTATCTTGCCCCCGGCCTGTATCAGGCGGCGCAGCAGGGCTGTCCGTTCTACGATGCGGGCGTAGTATTCGACGTGGACGGCGGTCGGGACTTCGGCGCTGAGTTCGCCCAGGTAGGCAATGCCACCGATGAGGTCCAGGCGTTTGCGCCGACGGAGTTCGTCCGAAACGGTGGAGAGGTCGGGGGGGATGCTCGGCTGGTGGTTGTAGCACCCGAGCATGGCTTCGTAGATGTAGACGTGCTTCTGGAGGTAGAAGAAGTCCGGTTCAAACCAGGGGGCAATGACGATAATCGCGTCCCGGTCCACCAGGATGCTCCCCAGGAGGGCCCGTTCGGCGTTCAAATCATAGGGCGGTTCACGTTCTGTGAGGGGACGGTCGTTCACGGTATCTGCCCGGGTCGCCTGCTTTAGGACCAGCGGTGGGGGCGGCGCGATGGGTGGTGCGTGGTCAGCGGATAGCTTCCCTGCGTTGCCCTTGAAGAGGGAAGCATGGGTCTGCTCTGAGGGGCAGACCCATGCCTGGTGCTCTTCAGGGAGGGTGGTTGGTTTCTGTTAGCTGGTTTCTTCGGTTGGCTGCGGTATCTCGATAGCGCCTTCTTCGGCTTCTACCACCACGTTGATGACTGGTTCGACTCCGGCCATCAGGCGGATTTTCACGGGGTAAATCCCGATGCGCTTGATGGGATCGCTCAGGTCGATTTTGCGGCGGTCTACCTCGATACCCAGTTGCTCAGCCAGCCTGGTGGCTATGTCCGCGTTGGTGACAGAGCCGTAGAGACGGTCGAGTTCGCCCACCCGCGCAGTAAAGCGGAGCGTTTTACCGTTTATCCGCCCGGACAGGGCTTCGGCATCTTTTCTGGCGGCTTCTTCCCGTCGGTGGCGGGCCTGCATTCGTTCTTCGGCCTGACGGATGTGTCTGCGGGTTGCGAGAACCGCCAGACCTTTGGGGATGAGGTAGTTGCGACCAAAGCCGCCGGCTACTTCTTTCACTTCTCCTGCGGTTCCCAGGCGTTCGACGTCCTTGACCAGCAGTATTTTCATAGAAATGGCAGCGCAGGAAACCACCTGCTTCAGCGGGTGGAGGAAGCGGTGCCATCCTCCTTTCTTTTCTCCAAACGTTCCACCATGTCGTCCTGTGCTGGTTTTTTACCTTACGGCGGGAAAACCAGCAAACCCACTCGCCTTGCGGCGGTCACGTTTGCCTCGTTCAGATAGGGAGGCTTGTCGGGTTGGCCGCACGAGC
>DAOTUF010000031.1:0-3545 GCA_034437495.1 Chloroflexaceae bacterium
GCAGCTGTATCACGAAAATCCCCACCGGAGTATCCGTGACTTCGCGGAGCTTCTCAAACGGTCGGTCGGGTGGGTCGCCAAATGGCTCAAACGTATCAGCGCGGCCCCCCATGATGAGACGGTCCTGAATGGTCAATCCCGTCAGCGCCACCACCCGCCGGCGGGGGTGAGCCAGACGGTGATGGAAGCCATTCTGACGATGCGGGCCCCCCCCTGATACCCTTCAACGCACGCCCGGTCCCAAAGCAATCCTCTATGACCTCCACAAGGATTCCCATCTGGAAGGGGAAAAGCTGCCGTGGTCGGTGAGCACCATCTATCGCGTGCTCAAGGAGGCCGGGCGCATCCTGTCGCGCCGGCTGCGCCGACGAGAACCCCTGGAGCGCCCCGACCCGATGACCCTCTGGGAGCTTGATTTCACCGATGTCGGCACGGTACGGCCCGACCCGGAGGGCAAACAGGCGCACGTGGTGGAAACTATCAACGTCGTGGATGCGGGCACCTCCATCCTGGTTGCGTGCGTGGCACGAGCCGACTTCAATGCCGAAACCGTGCTGCTGGAGGTGGTTGCCATGGTGCAGCGCGTCGGGGTCGTTCCGATGGTGCGCTTTGACCGCGACCCCCGATTGGTCGGGAGTGCGCAGCAGGGAGCCTTTTCCTCGGCCTTCGTGCACTTCTGGCTTTGCCTGGGGGTGCAGGTCATCATTGCAGCGGCCCCAGACCCTGGCCGAGACCCAGGAGGGCAATCGGCAACTCAAGCACCACGATAACGAGGAACGCCCGCACCAGGGGATTGCCTGCAACAACCAGCCCCCACGCCAGGCCTTCCCCGACCTGCCTGCCTTGCCGGCTCCGCCCGAAACGGTGGATCCCGATGGGTGGCTGAACGCGGTGGATGGACTGTCCTTCAAACGGGTGGTGCGCGCCAATGGGAGTATCTCGATCGATACATACGGCTACTCCGTCTCGAAAGCCCTGAAGGGGAAGCCGGTGCTGGTGCGGATTGACGCGGTGTCCCAGGAGTTCGTCGTCCAACACCGCGGGAAGGAGGTGAAGCGCCTGACCATCAAAGGGCTGCAACGGAGCGGGCCGATCCCGTTTGATGATTGGGTCGAGCAGCTGCGGCAGGAGGCGGTGTCGGAGGCCCGGCGGCAGCGGCAGCGGGGTCGTTCCACCCCTGCCCGCCCCCCGGCAAGAGCTGGATCCAGACGCTGCAACGGGCGATGGAGGAGGTGTAGCGCCGCCTGGCGGGACCAAAACCCGCCCCTGTGGGAGCTGCGGCAGCGGCGGATGCACCCGACGATGATGGCGGCACGATTCCGTTCTAGCAGTTGACCGGGCGCGGTCCGGTCAACCGAAAGACGCAGCGCCAGTCCCCGATGACGAGGACCGCGGGCCGCCAGGGGTGCCCTGCGCGATGCCTGAATGGTGCTCGGCGGGTGCGCATTGCCCCGAAACGGTCGCAAAGGGGAACAAAAGAGCGAAAACCGAGCAGGGGTGCGGGTCTGACCAGGGGCGGGGCTGGGGTGGGCGCACCATTTGGCCCATTTGTGCTCCTCTGGGAGGCAGAAGGTAGCCCGGTTCTCATTGTTCCTATAAGCAACGCCTGGCCTGTTCACGAGGTACGCGAATTTGGTGTCGAGGTGATAGAACAGAACATATCCAGCGCCCCGCAGGGGGCCGCTGCTGCCACATAACACCCCACGGGAGTACTGTAACCCGGTGCCCAGGTCCTTGCGGTTCTCCTTCGTCGTGGCGTGGTCGTCCTGCCATTCATCCCCCCACGGATAGCGCCGTCCATCGCCGCCGCGGGCCGCGGCTTCCCACTCCGCCTCGGTCGGCAACTGGACGGCATAGCCTGCTGGCAAAACATCCCCCGTCTGCTCTGTCAGCCAGGTGCAGAACTGGTTGAACCAGTCCCATTCCACGCTGACCACCGGCTGGTTCGGGTGGTTCAGGTTACTGTCGTGGGCAAGGTATGACGGCTTTCCGCCCTGCGCCACCCACGCCTGCCACTGCGCGTTGGTGATGGGGGAGCGGGCTATCCAGAAGGGGTAGTCAATCGTGACGGTGTGCTGCGGCTTCTCGTCGTCGCGGGCGTCGGGGTCGTCGTCGCGGCTCCCCACTACGTAGATGCCAGGGGGGACGTAGCACCAGTAGCGGGGCCAGAGGTCGGGGGTTGAGGGTCGGCGGTCGGCGGTCAGTCCCGCACTGGTGGCCTGTCACTGGTCGGGGGTGACGGGGAAGCGCGGGTCGCCCAGGTCGCCCAGCTGACCACCGTACAGAAAACATGTTCCCCCTCACAGTACTGCCTCATCCAGCACGATAAAGCCCACCGGGATGGTCAATTCTTCCTTCAACAGATAGCGTATCAACCGCAACCCCAATTGAAACAGACTCAGGTCGCACCGAATCTGTGCGGTGGATGATGCCAACCCATCCCTCCCGATGGGCGAGTGCGCCCAGATAGATCATCCAGATGTAGGCCAGGCACACCGCGATCAGCAGCCGCGACAGCCGCCTGGGGTCAGAAATATGGTTCCGATCAATGCGAAACCCGCGGCTTTTCTGGTCAGAAAAGAGCGTCTCAATATGCGCCCGCTTCAGATAGTGCCGCACCGCCTGCGCCGCGTCCGCCAGGTTCGTCACCAGATAGATCGGTTCATCTTCCTCATCATCCCAGAAGGCAATCGCATGCACGGGGCCATACTGCGCCCCCGCCATCGCCACATCAGGCCAGGAGACCGGGCGGTCGGGGTGCACAGGCAGCTCGGCCGCGCGGGTTTTCTCGCCATCTTGCCACAGCAGGGTGTTTTTGGCCGTGCGGCAGACAGAGCACCAGCCAGCGTCCACAACCGCCTGCTGCAATTCAGTCCCATCGAATTCGCCATCACCCATGAAGGTCACCTCGGCCCAGGTGGGCACGACGTGTTGCACCTGGGCAACCAGTTCCAGGTGGGTCGCCTCGGGCAGGTGTCCCTTGCGCCCCATAACTACCGTCCAGTCGATGGGAATGGCGCGCCCGCGATAGACCACATGGGCCATCAGCACCATACAGCCACGCCCCATGGTGCTGTCATCAATGATCAAATCGAGCGGCCTGGCTGCTGCCAACGCGACCAGCAGTGGCTCCACAAAGGGAAGGAAGTAGGTCTCCGCGGTGATGTCGTCGTTCTCATACCAGCGGGTCATCCGTTTGATGCTACTGGGGTCTTTGGCTCCATGATTCGGGGCGTGACTGGCACTGTGGGGAATCTGGCTGTGGGTGCTTCCGACGATGCCGCAGATCATGGCGGCCAACGTCTGGATATGGCGTGCTGTGTGGCCCGTGGGGTGACCAAACAGTTGCATGAACGTCGTTCGTATGGCGCGATAGCGGCGACGGACATCACTCATGGGTGCTCCTCGTATACTAAGACCACGAGCGGGGCTGCTCCCGCTTCCTGGGTATTGATTGCACACTGAGAAGAGAGCATACCATAGAGGGCGCTCGTCGTCATATCAGGTTCTATATGTCAAGGTGCGGTGAACATATTTTCTGTACG
>DAOTUF010000032.1:0-3454 GCA_034437495.1 Chloroflexaceae bacterium
TCACCACCAGCACCTTGCAGCAAGAGGCCGCGCGCAAACTGGGCTTCGGCGCGAAAAAGACGATGACCCTTGCGCAGCGCCTCTACGAGGGGATAGACATCGGGGGGGATGAGGGCACCACCGGCTTGATTACCTATATGCGAACCGACAGCGTGCATGTCTCGAACGAGGCGCAGCAGGAAGCCCGTCAGGTCATTGTCCAGCGCTACGGGAACGAGTACGTTCCGCCCACGCCGCCGGTATACAAGACCCGCTCCAAAGGGGCACAGGAGGCGCACGAGGCCATTCGCCCGACCAGCAGCCTGCGCACCCCCGAATCGCTAGAATCCCTCCTCGACTATGACACGCTGCGCCTCTATGAACTCATCTGGAAGCGCTTCCTGGCCAGCCAGATGTCACCGGCCATTTTCGACAGCACGTCGGTAGATATTGGCGCATACCGTGATGGGCTTCCGAACAACCCGACCAGCGCCCGTGGTGGGAACGGCTCGGAGCCACCCCCGACCGCCGCCTATACCTTCCGCGCCACGGGCAGCGTGCTCAAGTTCCCCGGCTTTCTGGCCGTATATCGGGAAGGGTGGGACGAAGGCGAAGAGGATGAGGACAAGGAGAAGCGGCTGCCCCCCCTGACCATGCGCGAGGTCCTGACCCTGCTGGCGCTGCTTCCGTTGCAGCACTTCACCGAGCCACCCCCGCGCTACACCGAGGCCAGCCTGGTCAAGGAGTTGGAGCGCCTGGGTATCGGTCGCCCCTCCACCTACGCCCCGATTATCTCGACCATCCAGGACCGCAAGTACATCGAACTGCGGGAAAAGAAGCTGATCCCCACGGCCCTGGGCCGCATTGTCACCGACCTGCTGGTCGAGCATTTTGGCGGCATTGTTGACTACGATTTCACGTCGGGGTTGGAACAGCAGCTTGACGATATCGCTACCGGCGAGAAGCAGTGGGTTCCCCTACTCCGCGAGTTCTACACCCCCTTCGAACAGACGCTCGAACAGGCCCGCCAGAGTATGCGCAATGTCAAGCAGCAGGAACTGCCGACTGACCTCACCTGCCCGCGGTGTCAGCAAGGCACACTGGTCATCAAGTTCGGGCGCAACGGCGAATTTCTGGCCTGTTCGCGCTACTCCCGCGAGGGCGGACCCGAGTCGTGCGATTTCACCAGCGACTTTCACTATAATGAAGAGGGCAACGTCGTGCTAGACGAGCGGAGCGCCCCGGAGTTTAGCGATATCGTTTGCAACCTGTGCGGTCGCCCGATGGTCAAGAAGAAAGGGCGCTTCGGGGAGTTTCTCGGCTGCTCGGGCTACCCCGAATGCACGAACATCCGGCGGATTGGCAAGGATGGCAAACCGGTGCCGCTCCCCGAACCCACCGGGGTTGCGTGCCCGAAGTGCCAGCAGGGGGAACTGCTCAAACGCCGCGGCAGGTTTGGCCGCCCCTTCTACGGGTGCAACCGCTACCCCGAGTGTGACTATACCATCAATGACCTGGCGCTGGTCGGGCAGGAGGAGCACCGAGGGGAGCCGACCGCGGAACACGAGCACGCCACGCCGACCAAAACACCCGGTGGC
Organism: Chloroflexaceae bacterium; assembly: GCA_034437495.1. Lineage (GTDB taxonomy): Bacteria > Chloroflexota > Chloroflexia > Chloroflexales > Chloroflexaceae > JAAUSY01. The sequence continues at coordinate 1,578 of DAOTUF010000032.1, forward strand.
AAGACAAAACGCTCTTCTACGACCAGGAAAGGGACCGCAGCAAGCGCGACCGACAACAAGAAAAAGACCACGAGCACCAGAAAGTCCACGTCTTCGACGGCTCCAACGTCAACGAAGACCGGGACGAAAACCCGGACGAAAAAACCATCGTCCGCGAGGGGGGCAGAACAGGCGAGTTCCTCTTCCTCTTCCTCCTCATCAAATTCATCAAACAGCAGCACCCGCTCCCGCTCATCTACGAAGCCGGCAAAGCCGGCAAAGCCGGCGAAACCCGCAGAGCATGGAGAGCAACCAGCGTCAGGGAAGTCGCGGGAGACCACCGGATGAGGAGTCGGCTGCTTTCGTCTCCTCATCCTCCTCATCCTCCTCATCCTCCTCATCCTCCGGAGGAAGGGAGGGGGGAGCAGCCGCGGCAGCAGCAGGAGCAGCAGGAGGGGGGGGAGCGGATGGGGTATAGCCCATCTTAATCCACCCCTTCTGGATGGCATACATCACCGCCATTGTGCGGTCATTCACCTGCAACTTCCGCAGAATCGAGGTGATGTGGTTCTTCACCGTCTGGCTGCTGATATTGAGTTCGCTGGCTATCTCCTTGTTGGAAAGGCCGCGGGCAATACAATCAAGAATTTCGATTTCGCGGCTGGTCAGGGGGGCAAAGATGCTCCCCTCCCCATCCGAGGCCGCCAGTTCGCGGAACTGGTGCAGCACCCGCGTAGCCACGTGGGGCCGCGCCAGCACATGCTCGTTGATGAGATAGGCCCCGTTGGCCACATCCCGAATGGTCCGCACCAGGTCGGCGGGCTTGACCTCTTTGGAAGAATAGGCCGATGCCCCGACCTTCATCGCGTGAAAGAGCTGCTCATCATCTTCGTAGACGCTCACCACGACCACCCCGATGTGGGCGTGGTGGCGCTTGATGACCCGCGTCACCTCCAACCCATTGAGACCAGGCAGGTGAATATCAACCAGCACCACATCAGGGAGGTGCCGGTCCGTAAGCTTGATTGCCTCGTGCCCATTTTCGGCTTCTCCCACCACCTCCATATCCCTTTCCGTTTCCAGGCTCCAGCGGATACCCTGGCGAAAGAGGGGGTGATCATCAACGATCAGGATACGGATCGGTTTGTGGGTCATACCATCCTCACGCTATCTTTCTCTGGCTTTTCTGGTTACTCCCCCCGCAGCGGCAGCACCACCGAAACCTCCGTGCCGTGCCCCGGGCGCGACGACACGGTATACCGCGCCCCAATCATATCGGCGCGTTCGCGCATACTGGTCAGCCCCCAACTTTCCCGCCCCGCCCGGCGAGCCACCTCGCGCGGGTCGAACCCCGGCCCCTCATCGCGGACGGTCAGCACCAGCCGGTGCTGGCGTACCGCCAGGATGACATGAACTGCCGCACCCCGGGCGTGCTTGTGCGCATTTTGCAGCGATTCTTGCACCACGCGGTAGAGCACAATCTCGGCTTCCCGGGAGAGCGGGGGGAGGTCGTCCGCATCAAACGAAACCTTCGCACTGTAGGCATCGCTGTAGTGCCGCACATAATCCTTGAGTGCCCCGACCAACCCGTGCTCGTCCAGGCGGCCCGGGCGCAAGTCGGCAATGAGGTGCCGCACCTCGCGCAAACCTTCACGCGTGGCATCGCACAGCCGGTTGAGCATCAACCCCAGGTGCTCCATACGCTGGTCTTCCAGGAGCGAACGGCACTGCTCCAACCCGATGAGCGTGTTGGCTATCACCTGGGCCGGGCTGTCGTGGACCTCGCGGGCCAGGCGCACCCGCTCTTCCTCTCGCCCGAGCACCACCTGAGACTTCAGCGCTTGCATCCAGGGGTCGGCCAGTTCCCCTTCCCCACTCCCATCCAGGGTCGTGCTGCT
>DAOTUF010000033.1:0-7574 GCA_034437495.1 Chloroflexaceae bacterium
CGCAGCGGTATCTGGCCGATCAGCAAGCGCGGCGGGGGGACGGATGAGGCAGGCGAGGCGTTACGACAAAACCTCCAAAAAATTACCCATAAGTTGGCCAAAACGGCCAACTTATGGGTAAAGTCACACCGGCCCCGCTACAGTTTCGCACACCACCCATACCCCTACCTGCCCAGAAACAGAACAGTCTGCACCATCAGCCACACGTCCGAAAACACTGTGCGCCGCGCCAGATAGTCGCGGTCCAGCGCCAGCTTCGCAGGCATCACCTGTTCTCGATAAACCGTCTCCCAGTCCGCCCCGACCAGCATTTGCTCCTCGCGGCGGTAGGCAAACGACGCCGCGCTGGTGATACCAGGCCGCACCCGCAGCACCTCCCGCTGCTCCGGGTTGTAGAGCGCTACGTAACGCGGGTCTTCCGGGCGCGGCCCCACCAGGCTCATATCCCCGACCAGCACGTTGAAGAGTTGAGGCAGTTCGTCCAGCTTGGTGCGCCGCAGCCAGCGCCCGACGGGGGTAATGCGCGGGTCCCCGCTGGTCGTCACTGCCGGTCCCAGGCGGTCCGCGTTCAACACCATGGTCCGGAACTTGTAGAGCCGGAATAGCCGACCATCCTTCCCCACCCGCGTTGCCCGATAGAAGATGGGGCCGCCATCCTGCCACCGGACAGCCAGCGCAACCCCCACCAGCAGCAGTGAAATCAGCACCAGTCCCCCCGCCGAAGCGAGCACGTCTATCCATCGCCGCAGCATCCCATCAAGACGCAACCAGAACGTTCGCATGCTCATCCCCCTACCGCTGATTCAGAGCTACAATCTCCAGCACCGCATCAATCACATCCTGCACATCCTCGTCTCGCATCTTTGAATAGATGGGCAGCGAAACCTCTCGCTGATACTCCCGATAGCTCACCGGGAAATCATCTGGCTGATAGCCATACGTTTCGCGGTAGTAGGGGTGCAGGTGCAGCGGGATGAAGTGTACGCTGCAACCGATGTTGCGCCGCTTCATCTCTTCAATGAACTGCGCCCGGTTCAGGCGCAGCCGCTCCAGGTTGAGCCTCAGCATATACAGGTGCCACGCGTGCTGGCAGTCCGCCCGGTTGTGGGGCACCTGAAGCTCCGCTACCCCACCAAATGCCTCCGTATACCGCGCAGCAATCTGTGCCCGGCGCTGCCACATCCGTTCGGTCTTTGCCAGTTGCGCCAGTCCCATCGCCGCCGCAATGTCGGTCAGGTTGTACTTGTAGCCGGGAGCCACAATCTCGTAATACCACGACCCTTCGGCAGAATAGCGCTTCCAGGCATCATGACTGATACCATGCAGGCTCATCACCTGGCAGCGCTCCGCCCACCGATCATTGTTCGTGCAAATCATCCCACCCTCGCCGGTCGCAATCGGCTTGGTGGCATAGAAACTGAAGCAGGTCAGGTCGCCCGAACTGCCAATCATCTGCCCATGGGAGCGGGACGGAAAGGCGTGGGCGGCGTCGTCTATCACAGGCAGACCGTGGCGACGAGCCACCGAAAAGATACGCTCCAGGTCCGCGGGCAGACCGGCTACATGCACGGGCAGAATCGCACGGGTGCGTTCCGTCACTGCCTGTTCAATCAGCGCGGGGTCCAGGTTGAAGCTGTGCGGCTCGATGTCTACGAAGACGGGCCGGGCATCGAAATAGCGCACCACTTCGGCCGTTGCCGCAAAGGTGTAGGGGGTGGTGATGACTTCGTCGCCGCGCTGGACCCCGACTGCCTCAAGCGACAGGTGCATCGCCGCTGTACATGAATTCACTGCAAGGGCGTGCCTGGCCCCCACCGCCGCGGCAAACGCAGCCTCAAACTGACGAACCTTTGGCCCCGTTGTAATCCATCCGCTTTCCAGGGCTTCGCGCACCCCGTCCAGATCCGTTTCGTCAATGTCGGGCAGGGCATAGGGAAGAAACGTTGCTCTCACCGGATATGTCTCCTATTCCTGATCGGTATGCTTCCGTATGCCAACCAGCCAGTGTGTGCAGAGAAACGGCAGCTTCTCAAGCAGGCTGGCGAGAATCCAGGAGCGCGGCACCACGAGCCGCGCCAGCGGTGGGGCCAGCGTGACGAGCCGCGCATCGCAGCGGCAGCCAGGAAACAGTGCCCTGACCTCCTTCAGCCCAATGCCACGAGTCTGGCGGTTCAAGGGGTTCCACCAGAAATCGCGCCAGATAATCATTCCGTCGGGTCGCAGCACCCGGAGCATCTCCGAGGCTACTGCCTGACGCATCGCCTGGTCCAGAATGGAGGAAAACACGGTTCCCTGGTAGACCAGATCGAAACTCGCATCAGCATAGGGGAGGTAACTGGCGTCTCCCTGGTGGAGCTTTACCGCCGGCGGGAGAACGCCCCGTGCCTGGGCAATCAGGTCGGGCATCAGATCAATACCAGCACAGTGTTCGGGTTGGCACCCATAATCAATCCAACGCAGCAATCCGTGCCCGCTCCCACAGCCGACATCAAGCACGCGGTATTCGGGCAGGTGGGTCATTCCCTGGCGGTGCAGCAGCGCCAGCAAAGAGCGTTCGTGCGAGTGTTTCTTGTGGAGGTTGTCCGGCCTGAAGATGCTATAGCGACGAGCGTAGGACGGTTCCGTCGCCCGGCGCTCGTATTCCTTCTGGATACGGTCAAGTTCGGTGGCTTGTCTGGTGTTCATGGTGGTATGTCTCTTCTACACCTGCATTGCTTCTGCACGCACAGCGCCCGTATAAAAGCGCCCCCCAAGAAGCGATTGGTATACCGCGAACGTATCACGAATAATGATCGCCTTGTCGAACCGCGCAAGCGCCATCTCCCGCCCGTGTTGCCCCATCTTCTGGCGCATCTCGCCATTGGTGAGCAGCGTCTGTAGCGCATCTGCGAGTGCGACAGCGTCTTTCACCGGCACCAGCAATCCGTTCCAGCCATCGCGGACCAGGTCGCGGCAGCCGGGCACATCCGTGGTCACAATCGGTCGCCCACAGGATGCAGCCTCTATCAGCGCTCGTGAAGCCCCCTCCCGGTAGGATGGCAAACAGATAATGTGCGACTGCGCCAGGAGTGAGGGCATATCATCGTGAAACCCGATCCATTCGACCACGCCTTCCTGGGTCCAGGAACGCAGGTGCGATTCAGGGATGGAGGCGGGATTATTCGAGTCGGGAATACCTGCCAGCACCACCGTTCCTGGAACACCTCGTTTCTTCAACAATCGTGCTGCTTCCACAAGTTCCCCGATCCCCTTGTCCCAAAGCATACGTGAGGGAGCCAGAACCACCGGTTCGTCTTCAGGCTCAGGGGAGGGAACAAACAAATCAGTATCCACCCCAGATCCCATCACCCAGAGTGAACGGGTAGCCTTAACGAGACCACGGGTAATGAAGAAGTCTCGATCCTCCGGGTTATGGAAAATAGTTCTCGTGTGCTTCCCTCGCAGACACCAGCGGAGCGCCCAGTCAACACCAGTCCGGAGAAACCAGTTGTGCCACCCATTAGCAAGGTACACATATCCCAGACCAGTTACCCCCTGCACCCGCGCTGGAACCTGTGCTAGTTGCGCTGCCAGTGCCCCATACAACACCGGTTTTAACTCAAAGAGATGCACCAGGTCCGGACGCGCCAGGCGAAACAGCGAATACAGGTCGAGGATGGTGAGCAGTTCCACCCACGGGTTGCGTATCTTGCGCCGCAGCCGGAGCGGATAGAACAAAAACCCCTCGGCCTCTATCCGCTTCTGGAAGGGTCCTGCCGGGGTGGCGACCACCACCTCGCACCCGGCATCACGGACCGCACGCGCCAGCGCCAGCCGGTGCATCCAGAAGTATTGGTCTTCAGTGACGACGAAGAGGATGCGGGGGGAGTTTGTTGCAGAGATGGTCATGAACGATGGTTTCTCCCTGCATGGGCAATCTCCCGATACAGCGCCTCATACTGCGCTGCCGCCGCCGTGATACTGAAGCGCTCTTCGACCCGCTGGCGGGCGCGGGTGCCCAGTTCCGCCCGCTTTTCTGCGCCCATCTCAATCAACTCCTGCCACGCTGCTGCCAGCGCCTGGGGGTCTCTGGGAGGAACCACCCGCCCGGTGTCGCCAACAATGTCAGCCAGAACACCGATATTGGTTACGGTACAGGGAACAGTGCAAGCCATGGCCTCACAAACGACAATACCAAAGGCTTCGCTGGATGAACACAGAGTTGCAATATCCAGAGTTGCTGTAAGGCGTGGAATGTCATCACGACGTCCTAAAAGATGGGCATGAGAGCGAACACCCGCTGCATCAATCCAGTCCGCAAGTTCCTGGTTCTCCCAGGTCACTCCCTCACCACAGAGCAGAAAGTGGATATCAGGAAAAAAGATGTGGAAAAGCCCGGCTGCACGGACAAAGGTAGCATGATCCTTCTCCGGACTGAAACGTGCTATCAAACCAATCAACAATGTATCAGCAGGCAATCCTAACTCATCACGCACTGATACTTTTGTCAATGGGTGGGGGCAAAATATATCCAGGTCTATTGAATTAGGAATAACGACCATTTTTCTTTCCATATAACCGATGGAGATATGAGTCAATCGGGTTGCCTCTGAGCAGCAAACTACTCTCGCTGGTAGCCAGGATGAAAGCCTTGCACATGCCCGGGCCGTCAAAATTGTCATCCGTTTATCTTTTTTCGGGTCGAACGTCCCATGCTGAATATCCCAGGCGATGGGGATGTTTCCAGCCATCTTCGCAGCAATCCCCCCCAACAAGTCTGCGTGGTACATCCACGACTGAACAACGTCCGGGCGGTTTCTCCGAAGGTGGCGAGACAGATAGAATATATACCGCGGGTCCGGTACTCCTCGGTGCATCCCTAATGCCCGTACCGGAATGTCTAATGCCTGGATCCTCTTACCAACTGGCCCAATATCTGTGAGTGATATCACTTCCGATTCAAACTCCGCCCGGTTCATGAAGCGGAGCAGGTGGTATAACATCATCTCGGCCCCGCCAGTATCAAGCCCGCCAATGATATGGGTGACCTTGATCATGCGTCTGCATCCTTCAAGCGTGCCTGAGTACTTCCCTGGACAAAGCGCTGCTGTTGAATACCTGATTCTGCCCTCATCTTCTTCTGGGCAAGATACAGGATGATGCAGATGAGAATGGGCAGGACTTGCAGCCGGTAGCGCACCGCCGTGCCCAGGTTGTAGGACACAAAGGCATAGAAGCTCGCCCAGATGACGATCAGCGAAAAGGACCAGAGCACAATGGGGTTCCACAAGTCGCTCAGGCGCGACCGCTTCACCGCGAGCATCACGAGGATGAGTAATACCCCATTTTCGACTCCGGCCATCGAGCCAAAGAGGGTGCGAACCTCCCCAGGGAGGGGGCGGAACAGGGCCGTAAACATCCCGAAGGGGAGGTAGAGAAGTGCACTGTTCAGGCTTTTCATTTTCATATCAACCTTCGATGCAGATCCACCCTGGTCAAAGTTGCTGTGAATTGATTCTACTCGGTTCAATACATCCTGAGTGGTTTCCAGTTGAAACTTTTCGGTAAACAGGTTAAAAGAGGCAAAAACACCCACAATGAACAAGAATGAGAAAATAATTTTGAACGTGATTCCCTGCGTAGCAAAAAGGGCGAAAGTGATAAGTGGAGCTACGAGAATAAGCGCCATCCAGGGGCGTATCCAGGTGGCAATGATAACCCCTAGCGCAATGAGCAGGACGTAGAGCACGTTTCGGTGACGGTACTGCCCAATAACCCCGTAGGCATAGAGTGAGATACCGAGTGTCACGATGGGATCTTTGCCGAGCAGGGAGGACCAGAGCAGGATTGACGGATACAGACCCAGGACATAGAGCAGGTGGGGAACATCTTGCTGCAAAAAGAGCACCGCGGCACGGTACAGGATGTAGGTAGAGATAAACCCGACCATGGAAAAAGTGACCTTGACCCCGTGGTAGGAATCAGGCAGAAACTGGTGATGCAACCAGACCAACCCCGTGATATGGCTTGTGCCGCTACTATCTCCCAACGCCGCCCACCCGTCCTCCATCCGGAGGGCCCGGGAGAAGTATCCCCGTGCATCCATGGCGGCATAGTGGTATTCGTACCAGAGCATGAACCCCAACGTTACCAGGCAGCGGGCCAGCCATAACAGGAGCAAGATACGCCTATGCTGCGGGGGAACTGGCCAGAGCAGGATGCTGAACCCAAGCAGGGCCGCCCATCCTATCCCGAAGAGGTAGTCCGACAGCACATCGTTCACACTCAGGTAGCGGCTCGAAACGACCACGGCGTTGACGAGGAGGGGGGTGGCGAGGGCGGCTATGCATCCCACTCCTACTAGGAGGACTTTAGGAATAAATGGTTCCAATCTCTGTCTGTAAAAGGTTTTCATGGGGAGTTCCATTTCGAAAGAATTTGCTCAAAAAATCTCAACCGCTGCTTCTCTTTCTCATGAACGTCCAGATGAAGGATTTCTGTACGAGGGACGCGCTTGCCTTTCCACTTCTCGACAAACTGTTCTATCGCCGGCAGGGAATCAGCGACATTGGTTTCGGTGTTGGGTAGCTGAAGTACGTAGGGAGCTTCTGGTGGCACACTGGAGTCTCGGTAGCCAAGAATGACCGGAAGCCCGTATGCCAGATATTCTGGCACTTTCAACGCAGTTGTCTCATTCATCCCCTTCCGATGCAATGCCAGGGTTCCAATCGCTACATCTGCCTGGAGCATAATATTCCTATAATCGTCCAGATGCCCATGCAACACCATATTTGACGGTACTGGCAGTGGAATATCTGCCTGACCAAACAACCCGATAATATCAAACCGCCATGATGGAAACTGTCGGGCTAAGAGCGGGATTTTGTCAAGACCATGCCAGAGAGCGGGTTGAGCACCGATGAAAACCAGACGTGGATTCGAGTTGTGGGGAACCTGGGGAAAAGGGTAACGTGACAGATCAACGCTGCTCCCTATTAACACCATGGGCTTCTTGTAGTGTGCAGCCTTGTCGGCAATTTCATGTCCCATTGCAACTATCCCTTGCACCTTTCTCAAAATCCGTCCCCGCGTGGCCCGGTGGTACAGGTATGCGAGTCTGCTAGAGTGTGCTTTGACCTGACCAATGTCGTCGCTAACCAGTTCAAGAATCGCAGGGTAACGGGACATGGCAGCCTCAAGAGAGGGATAGAAACGGTTAAAGCGATGATAGATCAGGTCCGGCATCCAGGCAATCACCCGCTGGATAAGCCGCTCAACAACCAGGAAACGCCTGATCAAACCACGGGGAAAAAGAAAGACCTCTGCTAGTATTCCATCCATTCCAATCCAGGGCACATCTATGGGTGAAAGGACAAATAGTTTTACTTCATGTCCTTCTTCCTTCCAGACCTGAACCTGACCTGCGACCTTTTTCCGGACTCCGCTATCCCGTTTCATGTCTATGTGAGCTATATACGCTATTTTCATAAAGGTGCTCGCTCAGCACTCAACCTGGTAGGCTTTGAGGATAATTTCCAGCGAGGCCAGGATCAGGAGCGTATGGGCAACATTTGCTTTTCCGGTTTGATGGTTAT
>DAOTUF010000034.1:0-3719 GCA_034437495.1 Chloroflexaceae bacterium
CCCGCCATAGGCCAGGAGCAGCACCCAGTAGTGCGGCCCGAAGACCATCCAGGCCGCGTTGGGAAGCCCGGCCACCTGGGAGACCAGCGCGGCGGAAACCAACCCGAACGCTCCCACCCCCCCCAGGAAGAGGACCCCGATAATCCAGAAATAGGAGCGCGTGGTTTTGGGCACGACCACGGGCGAAATGACGTTGGTGTATTGTCCCGATTTTTCCTTGCTCAAACTGCGGTTCAAGACTTCGGGGGCCTGGTCGAGCGCCACCGAGGGCTGGACAATCTCCGTCCCCGGCGACTCGCCCCCCTGCTCCCGCGCCGAGAGGAAATCGCGGGCCTCAATGCGAAATTGTTCGAACTCCTCACTCTGCACAAAGTCGGACACCGTACTTGCCGCATCTCGAATGCGCTGAAGGGTACTCATCGGCAGGCACCTCCTCACCATACCATTACTAGAACCAGAACCAGACGATACCTGGTGCAGACGGTCACTTTCCCTTATCGTACCACAGATGTCTATCCTACCAGCAGCGTAGGATTGGCCCCATGTGCCAGTTGACGATTGTGCCAGAACCGTGCTAGATTAGGAGCAGGCGTCGTAGGGGGTATAGGTTCACCCCTGTGACGACCAGACCAGAGGTTTCCAATTCTGGACGGAGAGAGAGAGAACGCCATGCCCGCTTCAGCAGGGAAGAAAGAGTTTGCGGTGATAGGGTTGGGTCGGTTTGGTCAGAGTGTGGCGCTCACGCTCATCGAGCGGGGCTATTTGGTGCTCGGGATAGACAACAACCGCGAGATTGTCCAGCGGATGTCCGAACAGATTACGCAAGTAGCCTCGCTCGACTCGACCGATGAAGAGGCACTGCGAGCGGTAGACATTGCCTCATTCGACACGGTGGTGGTGGCCATTGGCGAGAACTTCGAGGGCAACCTGATGACCACGGTGGCGCTGAAAGCCCTGGATGTGCGCTACGTCGTCTGCAAGACCACGACCGAGCGGCAGCGCCGCATCTTGCTGCGGGTCGGGGCCGACCACGTCGTCCTGCCCGAACACGATGCTGGCCGCCGCCTGGCGCACATGCTCACCGGGCCGGGCGTGCTCGACCTGCTCGAACTGGAGCCGGGCTACAGTATCACCGAACTCCGTGTTCCGCGCTCGATGGTCGGTCATACGCTGGTCGAGACCAACCTGCGGCACCGCTTCGGGGTCACGGTGCTGGTGGTCAAGCGCGAGCAAACCCTGACCGTCTCGCCCTCGGCCAACTACACGTTTGCCAGCAATGACCTGCTGGTCGTCCTGGGGAAGAACGCCGACATTACGCGGCTGAATGAGCTGAACTGAGCTGAACTGAGATGAAACCTGGTTTCCCGCGGCGACCCCTGAAAGTGCTCTTGAACCTTGAACGGCTGCGCCCTCCGCGTCGTCGTCGGGTTTCCCCGTCGCTCCGCATTGTCAGCGGCCTCGGCCTCATGATTTTGCTTGGAACGCTGCTCTTGCTGATGCCGGGGGTCGGGGCGGACCGTCCCCTCACCCCCATTGAAGCGCTCTTTACGGCAACCTCGGCCCTGAGCGTCACGGGGCTTTCGATTATCACCCCCGGGCGCGACCTGACCCTGGCCGGTCAGGTCATCCTGCTGGTGCTCATCCAGGTCGGCGGGATTGGCTTTATGGTTATCGCTGTTGTGACCTTTCGGTTGCTCGGGCGCAGGGTCGCCCTCGTTGACCGCATCGCTCTGCGCGACTCCCTGGGTCTCATTATGCCCGGGGCCATTCTGAAGCTCATGCAAGGGGTGCTGGTGACGGTCGTGACCGTCGAAGGCATCGGGGCGGGGTTTTTCTGGCTGCTCTGGCGGGAAGACCTGGGCGACCGTCGGGCGCTCTTCTTCGCCATCTTCCATGCGGTCTCAGCCTTTTGCAATGCGGGGTTCGACCTCTTCGGAGCCGTGCCCGACCAGTACCCCGGGGGCATCCCCAATGACAGTCTGTCCCTCCTGGTGATGGGGAGCCTGATTTTCCTGGGGGGGTTGGGCATCCCGGTGGTCGCCAACCTCATTACCTGGTACGAGGAGCGGCGCTTTAGCCTGCACACCAAGATGACGCTGGTGGTCGTGGTGGCCCTGATATGCGCGGGGGGGATTGGCATCTTCCTGGCGGAGAGCCGCACCGGTCGGGTGCTGGCAGGAGAACCGTGGTATCGGCAGGTGTTGCTCGGCTTTTTCCAATCCATCTCGGCGCGGACCGCCGGCTTCTCGGGCATCCAACCCTTTGGCGATATCTCCCCGGCCAGTCAGATGCTCCTCATCGTCCTGATGTTCATCGGGGCTGCCCCTGCCTCGATGGGAGGGGGCATCACGACGGGGACGTTTGCCGTGCTGATGGTGTCTATCTGGGCCTATGCCCGCGGCCTCTCTGCCGTCCAGGTGAGCGGGCGCACCATCGGGGGGTTGATGATTCGCAAGGCCGCGGCAGTGCTGACCATCTCGTTGTTTCTGGTACTGCTGGCGACCTGGCTCCTGCTGATGACCCACGATGTCAGGCTGGATGTTGCCCTCTTCGAGGTGGTTTCTGCCTTCGCCACGTGCGGGCTGACGCTCGACTTCACGGGTAGGCTGAACCTGTTCGGGGAACTGGTCATCATCCTGATGATGTTCTGGGGACGCCTGGGGGCGCTGACGATTATCGTGGCGATTGCGCAGCAGCAGACGGTCCGGCTGGTGGAATACCCGGAGGAGCAAATTCTCATCGGGTAGCGTTCCTGCTCCCCTCCCTCCTCCCTCTCCTGGCCCCTCTCGCCCTTCGCCTCACCGATTCCCTTTACCGATAGGCGGCCAGATCCCGCTCCTCAATCGTAGGCATAAACCGCGACATCTCCACCATCTTGAAGAGCTTCTGATGGTGGGGGCTGAGGTTCATCGCAAACAGCTTGTAGCCCGACTTGCGGGCCCGCACGACGAATTTCAGCAAGACGGAAATCCCGGCGGAGTTGATAAAGGCCACTTCTTCAAAGTCAAGGACCGTAATCGGTCGCATATCCGAACAGCTCTGCTCAATGGCGGCGGCTGATATCGCATCAATACTGTTGGTGGTGATGTGGAGGACGACAACATCGCCAAACTCTTCGCGTCGAACAACCTGATCACTCATTCTGTCTGTCCCTCCCGATAGAATCGCAGTTTGATTATCGTGCCGGTTCCATCTTCCGAAGAGCTTACTTCCCAATCATCGACCAGGGCCCCAATCAGGTACATGCCAAAACCCCGCAGCATCCCTTCTTCCAGATTTTCTTCCCGAACGATTTTGCGGGTCAGGTCAATCTTCCCCGGCCCCTTCCCCTGATCGGCAATACTCACCTCCAGCTTGTGGTTGTCCAGCGCAAACACGACCGCCACGAGTTTATGGGCAAGACTCTCGTTGCCATGTTCGATGGCGTTAGTGACGGCCTCGCTGATGGCCAGTTTCAAATCTTCGATGCGCTCTTCGGGGAACCCCTGCGCTTGCGCAACTTCCGCTGCGCTGGCCCGTACCACTCGTTCAAAGACCAGATTGGAGGGGATGTTTATCTCGATACATTCCGCCATAGCCTCATCCTCACCGAATCTTGCGCGGTGGAAGCCACGCCACTTCAGTGGCAGTGGAGGAAACCGCGCTCATCTTTATCTTTTACTCCAACCATTCCACAACGTCGTCCTGGGCTGGTTTTTCGCCTTACGGCGGGAAAAACA
>DAOTUF010000035.1:0-7388 GCA_034437495.1 Chloroflexaceae bacterium
GGCAGCGGGTGAGTGAGCGCGGCGACAGAGTTATCCACACCTACGCGAGCCTGGGGCGGGGGTGGCGCTGGCTGATTGCCCTGGGCATCTTCCTTGGTATCTACACCGTGCTGTTCACGGCATTCTTTACCAACATCCTCGGCACCATCACGGGGACGACCGGCTCGGTGCTCTACTGGCTGGCACAGCACGGGGTGGAGCGGGGCAGCCAGCCAGTCTACTACTACGTGGTGATGCTGTTCGTCTATGAGCCGCTGCTCCTCCTGGGGACGGTAGTCGGGTTGGGGTTGACGGGCTACCACGGGGCGCGGTTCCTGCTGCACCGTGACCATGGAGAGGCGGCGAGAGAGGAAGGGACCGGATCAGCACACTCCTACCCTCAGCTTTTGCTGCCGCTCCTGCTGTGCTGGTGGTGCCTGGGAGCCTTCGCTATCTATTCGTGGGCGGGCGAGAAGATGCCCTGGCTCACCGTGCATGTGGCGCTGCCAATGGTGCTGCTGAGTGGGTGGAGCTTCCAGCGGTGGCTTGCGGGGGTATTCAGGCGGTCGTGGATGGTCCTGCTCAGTATCTCGGTGGGCGTCTTCCTGGCGGTCGTCGGGCTGAACTTCATCATCCTGACCATTTTCGATAAGATTACGGAGCGGGCAAACGTGCCGGGGCTGATTCTGGTCGTTCTGCTGGCGGGGTTACTGGTCATGGTCATTGTTATTCTGACCATCAACTGGGGGTGGGAGTGGTCCCGCGGGGTGCTGGCGCTGTGCCTGCTCCTGGTGTTCGGGGTCGCCACCGTGCGCAGCGCCTACCGCGTCACGTACGTGCTTGGCGATGTGCCGCGGGAGATGCTCATCTATACCCAGACCTCGCCAGACGTTCACCAGATGGTGCATCGGCTGGAGGAGCTATCCATTCGGCGCACCGGTGGCCTGGATATGCCGATTATCTATGACAATGAAACGGTCTGGACGTGGTACTTTCGGAACTACCCGAACGCCCGTCGGAGCGGCCCGCAGCTTTCCAGTGCGCCCGGCCCGGAGGTAATGGCGGTGATGCTGCTGCAAGAGAACCTTGACCGCCACCCCCAGAACCGCGAGTACCTGGAAGGCTTTGTGCTCCAGCGGTTTCCGCTTCGCTGGTGGTTTCCCGAAGACGACACCTACCGCCTGCCCGACAACTGGCGCACGCGGGAGCTGGAGCATACATCCCTTCTGGGCCGGGTGCTCCGCGCCCCTGCCGCCAATGAGACAATCATGCACCTCTGGGAATTCCTGATGTTCCGCAACCCCAACGCCGGGCTTGGCTCGACCAACTTCGTGATGGCGGTGCGCCCGGAGATTGCCGACCAGGTGAGTCCGGGGTTCGGGGGGAGCCTGGAGGGACCGGAGGAGTAGGGCGTGGGAACCCTCCCCTCCTTCTCTATGGTACAATGCTCCTGGCATGAGACCTGTGCTCATGGTAGCGTAGTAACGTAGTAACGTAGTAGCGCAGCAGATGTAGTAGCGCAGCGAATACATAATTGTAAGGTTCCTATGACAACAGAGACGCTTGATGTTCATCCGCCGGCCCAACCGGCCCGGCCAGCCCAACCGGTTCAGACCGTTCCCTCGCCGCAACCTTCCGCTGCGGCAGCGCTGCAACGTCCGCTGGTGCGGGTTCACATGGAAATCGTGGCCTACGCGGTGTTGATTATCCTGAGCGTGGTGGCGCACCTGTGGCAGCTTGATCAGATGGCCATGCACCACGACGAGAGCATCCATGCCTGGGCAAGCTGGAACTACTACACCGGGCAGGGTGGGTTCGACTGTGCTGGCAATAACCCGGACCGCGGGATAGAACGGACCTCCCCCTCGTACTGCTACTCCCCGACCTACCACGGGCCTTCCCTGTATATGCTCACCCTGCTCTCCTACTTCCTGTTTGGCGACGGTGACGCTCAGGCCCGCCTGCCCATGGCCATGGCGGGTATCGGGTTGGTAGCATCGTGCTGGATGCTGCGTCCGCTGATGGGGAGGCCGGGGGCGTTTCTGGCGGCGGTGCTGCTGGCCTTTTCGCCTGCGCTGCTCTACTACACCCGCTTCGCCCGCCACGACGGGCTGATGGTGCTGTGGGAGCTGTGGATGGTCATTGGCATCTTCCGCTACTTGCAGAGCGGGCAGGTGCGCTACTTCTACCTGATGGCGCTCGGGTTTATCCTGGCCATCGGAACCCACGAACTCTACTACATTTTATTCTTCATCTTCGGGATTTTCGTGCTGGTGCGCCTGCTGGCGGAAAGCCGCGCAGCCCCCTACCTGAATGTCGGCCTGCTGGCTATGCTGGCAGTGTGCGCGGTGCTGATGGTGCTCAATCCGCAGTTGCCCTTCGGGAAGGGGTTGTACCTGGGCGAAAAGGCCCTCCTGGTGGCCATCGCGCTGCTGACTGCCTGGTTCTCGCAGCACGGGTGGTACCGTTCGCCGCTGCTGCTCTCACGCCTCAGCGAACTGTGGCACCAGCAGCGACGGAGCCTCTGGATAGCACTGGCCATGGTAGGGGGTCTCTACCTGGTGATGTACACCAACTTTCTGACCTACCCGCGCGGGGCGTTCGACGGACTGTACGCAGGACTGGCCTACTGGCTCGGCAGCCAGCAGGACTTTGCCCGCGGGGACCAACCCTGGTACTACTACCTGATACAGCTTCCGCTGTATGAACCGCTGGCCGTAGTCAGTGGCATCGGGTCGTCCATCTATCTCTACTTCTTTGCGCGGTGGAACACGGAGCGTGGGCGAAAGCAGGAAGAGCCAGCACCGCAGCGCACCGAAGAGCAGGACCACGCCCGAGATGGCGAACAGGCCGTTCAGAAAAAGGAGCGAGAGACGGCTTCTGCCTCCTCCCAAAAATCATCCCCCCCGGCTGCTGCTTCCGCCTCCTCTCCCGCGTCATTCTGGGGGCGGATCCTCGGGGAGGGAAGCGGCGGCGGCTTCAGTCTGGCGCTGCCCGCCTACCAGGAAAAGGTCAGCACCAACCTGGTCGTGACCACGCTGTTCCCCCTCCTGCTGCTCTTCTGGTTCATCAACGCAGTGGTTATCTTCTCCTGGGCCGGCGAAAAGATGCCCTGGCTGCTGACCCACCTGGCCCTGCCGGGGAACCTGGTAGCAGCGTGGGCATTGGGAAGCCTGGTTTCGAACGTGAGGCGGGGGTGTTCAGACGCTCCAGACGCTCCAGACGCTCCAGACGCTCCAGACGCTCCGGGCACCCCTGACCACCCCCACGACGGACCAGCGCCGGGGTGGTTTCAGAGGGTAGCGAAGTGGCTGGTTCCCCCGGCCTTCCTCCTCATACTCGTGGTGTTCGGGGTAGCCATGTGGCGGCTACATCTTGCCAGTACCACCGAAGGACGAGCCGCCCAGAGCAGCATCTTGCAGGCGGTTATCCCGCTGCTCACCGGCGGGGCGCTGGTCTATGCGGTGCTGACTATCGGGGCGAAAATTGGGGCGCGGGTGCTGTTGTCGCTCCTCGGGCTGACCCTCGCAGCCGTGCTTGGAGCCTATATGCTCCGTTCGACCTGGCTGGTCGTCTATCACCATCCAGATACGCCCATCGAACCAATGATTTACACCCAGACCGCGCCGGAAATCCCACGCTACGTCGAAGATATGGAGAAGATGTCGCGCAACCTCACCCGCAGCGTCCGCACAGAGGAGAACCCGGCGGGGGGGATGTCGATGCCGATTATCGTAGACAGCGGGGACGAGAACGGGGACGGTTCGCTGGCGTGGCCATTGCAGTGGTATCTTCGCCATTTCACCAACATTCAGTGGAAAAAGGCCCCCACCCTGAAGGAGGCGCTCCCTGATTCCTTCGAAGTGGACCTTCCCTCCGACGGGCGCGGGTTGGCCCCGGTCGTGATGCTCTACAAGAGCCATGTAGATGACGCGATGGAAACCTTTCTCAAGGAAAACTACGTTCAGCCCTATGGCGAAAGCGGCTCCTTGAACTGGTGGTTCCCCGAAGGGAACAAGTGCTCGCCCGACGGGGCGGGGTACAAGAAGTTCTACTACAATAGCTGGACATCTTCGGAAGAAGAGGTCAAAGAGGCGTGCGGTCAGAATACCGCGCTTGAGGATTTCCACCCCCCCTGGGCCCCGCTGGTCTGGCCTTTCGTGCCGCAGCACTGGGACACCCTCACAGGGTATGTCCTGTTCCGTGACCTGCCCCCCTCCTTGCAACCTGGTTCGCGCGTCATCGAGATATGGGTGCGGAGTGACCTGGTGCATGGGATTCCTTCGGACATGAGCGGAACGAGCCGCAGTGGTCCCAGTGTGCTCCCCCTGCTCGCGACGCAGGCTATCGGGTCGGCGGAGGAGCTTGCACAGCCGACCGGTCTGGCCGTTGACCGGCAGGGGCGGGTCTACGTAGCCGACACGGGCAACCACCGCATCCAGGTCTTCGACGCGGACGGCAGCCTGGAGCAGACCATCGGGAGCTTCGGGCAGGGCGAGGGGCAGTTTCACGAGCCGCGCGGGGTCGCCGTAGACCGTCAGGGAAATATCTACGTGGCCGACACGTGGAATGCCCGCATTGTCAAGCTCAGCAGGAGCGGCAGGTGGCTGCGGACGTGGGGCGAAGGGGACGAAGACCTGGGCAATGGTCGGATGGTAACGCGGACCGGCGCAACCCAGGAAGGGAACCTTCAGGCTCCCCTGGGCTTCTTTGGCCCCCGCGGGGTGGCCGTGGACGCCGACGGAAACGTGTACATCGTGGACACGGGCAACAAACGCATTGTCGTCACGGACGACGAAGGAACCTACCGCTACCAGTGGGGGGCCGGGGGGAGCGAGGCTGGAGAGTTCAACGAACCCACGACCATTGCCTTCGACAGCGGGGGGAACGCCTATGTTGCGGATACGTGGAACGGGCGGGTGCAGGTATTCCCCCGCGACATGGACGACCGCGTCTCTCCCATCCCCATCGTAACCTGGAGCATCGGCGGGTGGGAACCAGACACCTACCTCGACCCAACCATCGGCGTCCACCCCGACAGCATCGTCTATGCCAGCGTGCCCGCACGCCACACCGTGCTGTCGGCAAATATGCGCGGCGATATCCTGTTCCGTTGGGGGGGAGAAGGGCAGGACATGGGTTCGCTCACCTCGCCAGCGGGGGTGGCCGTGGGGCCGGAGGGAGATGTCTTCGTCGTTGACCGCGCCAACAACCGCGTGCTGCGCTTCGAGGTGCCACCGGTGCGGATGAGCGGCGGGGGCGAGGAGCAGGAGTGAGGCCAGATATCCCCAGATATCAGGCACCGAGCCAGCAAAAAGAAAGGGTTGTTTCGATGATTACGGTTATGAATCGCATTTTTGTGTCGCCGGAATATGCGGAAACGCTGGAGGAGCGCTTTCGCAATCGGGTAGGATTGATTGACCAGATGCCGGGCTTCCTGCGCAACCAGGTGTTGCGTCCCCTCCGCGAGGGCGACCCCTACGTCATCCTCACGCAGTGGGAATCACGCGAGCACTTCGAAGCCTGGACCCAGTCGGAGGCATTCAAACAGGCGCATGCGCGGGGGATGCCAGAGGGAGCAACGACGACAAAGAACCACGTCGAAGTGCATGAGGTCATTATGGACACGGGCACAGGCGCATAACCCCGGGGGAGCGCAGAACGGGCTAATCTCAGTGGCCCGAAACAAACCCCCTCCCGCAAAACTTCATTGAGAAGCGGGAGGGGGTTCATTGTTCTCACCTCATGTAGAGATGAGCAGCAGGACTCTTCTTACTCTTCAGATGCGTCTGCTTCTTCCCCCTCCGCCGCGTCCATATCCCGGACGGGCAGCTTCTCATCCAGCAGTTGCATGGTATCCCGGATGGGTATGCGGACGATACCTTCTTCCTCATCCACCCACCCGTAGTTGTTCAAGATAGCTTCGTCGGCGGCCTGAACTTCCTGCCACTGCTGGAAGCCAGCCCCCGCCGACCCCACCGTGACGGGGGGTTGGGGGATCTTGCCCAGTATCAAAATGAACACAGCCAGCATCACGAAGGTCAGCGTCGAAAGGATGACCCCTCGCAGGAGCGCACCCTGTTCAGAAAAGACCTTCTCGCGCCTGGAAGCCGGGTCCACATCGGGGCTGCGCCCGAACACGGTCCCCCACGTCCAGCGGACGACGCTGCTGCCAATCTGCCAGAGAAACGTGACGATGATGACCGCAATCTTCCAACTCCACCGGATGGTCCCGACGAAAACGGCCCATATCCCGAGAATGATGCTCTCGATAGCAGACCCAAACTGCTGCATCCCGCTCTTGCGTTTCTTCCTGGTGCTGCGTGTTTTTCCCTGGTCTTTAGCCATGTCCTGGCACCTCCTGCATGTGCTGTAGTCCTTCGGCAGATCCTTCGGCAGCCGGGTGCGGAACCACCGGGTCACGAAGGGGGAGGATGGGCCGCCGCTTCAATATCTCAAGGAACACGAACAACCACACCCCGCCAACGCCGATAGGAGCCACATAGGTCGTCCAGTGAACCTCCATCACGGTCTGGTCAAACGCTGGCATGACAATCCAGAAGAGGTCCACAAAGCGCATCAGAAAGATGAGCAGGGCCACCCTCCAGAGAAACTGGATCTTCTGCTTGACAAAACGGTTCAGCAGCAGGAAGAAGGGGAGGACAAACTGGAACGCCAGCACGACTACCGCAATCTCATTCCACCCCGAGGTCTGACGACGGATATACCAGGGGGTTTCTGGTGGCAGGTTCCCCGACCAGATAATCAAGAACTGGGAAAGCGACATGTACGTCCACAAAATGACGAACGCAAAGAGCAGGTTGCCCAGGTCGTGGTAGAGCTTGGTCGAGGCAAAATCGGAAAAGGGCTTGCGGTCGGCCAGCAGCCGCGCCATCAGAATGACGAAGGCGAACATCGCCAACCCCTGCCCGATGATAAAGATGACCCCGTAGATGGCGGAGAACCAGAGCGGTTCCAGCGACATCCCCCAGTCAAACGCGGCAAAGGTCATCGTGATAACGTACAGGACAATCCCTATGCCGCTGAGGTTGCGAAACCGACGGGTCAGGGCAGGCTTACCGGAGCGGTCCTGGTCCATTCCCCATTTGACCAGAAAGAAGGTCCAGACCAGCCAGATAAGGAAATAGAACCCTGCCCGAAAGACGAACGACCCCGGATTGAGATAGGCATATTTGAACTGCAAATGCGAATCATGGGCGACCGCTGAAGGGTCCGCCCAGGGGTACAGGTCGAGCATCCCCATCGTCGCAATGGGGATGAACAACAGCGCCATGAGCGGGAGGGTCATCGCGGCGGCCTCCAGCATCCGCCGAATCAAGAACCCCCACTTCCCTTCAGTCAAATACTGGAGCATTAAGATGGCAAGACCACCAAGTGGCATGGCTATC
>DAOTUF010000036.1:0-4437 GCA_034437495.1 Chloroflexaceae bacterium
ACCAGAACCCTACCGTGTGCAGCTCAGTCGCCTGGGAGACGAGGTGCTGGCGCTCCAGGGGCGCGACTGGTTTACCTTCGAGCGGGGGACCCCAACCGCGGGATGTCTGTTCTTTGAAACCACCAGCCACACGTTGTGCGAACCATTTTTGCGTTCCTGGCGCAGCCATGGGCTGGAACTGGATGGAAGGCCGGGCACAACGTTTGAGGAGAGCCTGGCGCTCTTCGGACAACCGATCTCCGAGGTGCAGGCCGAAGAGGTAGCTCCGGGGGTGTGGGTGCCTGTGCAGTGGTTCGAACGCGCCCGCTTCGAAGACCACGGCCCGAACGGGGTGCTGTTGGGGTTGCTCGGGCGGGAGATGGCGCGGGCGAAGGGGTTGGAATGACCGGTCCTTCACGACCGCTCTGCTTCGGCTGCACGGGAACAGGAGTGGACAACTTGCGGCAGATACGGGATAATAGGCCAGACCATGTTGTGGGGCAAAGCGGGAGTATTGCCCGTGCGCTGGCCGGAGAACTGGGGGAACCGTCCCGGAGCAGCGGGGTGATCCAGAACGTGGTTTCTATGGAGTGGATACAGACAATGACAGTAAGGAGGTTCCTTATTATGAGCGACAGCTTTGGTGCTCGTTCGACGCTGCGTGTTGGTTCTCGTGAGTATGAGATATTCCGCCTCGATGCCTTGAAGAAAGAAGGTCTTGACATTGGGCATCTCCCCTTCTCCCTGCGTATTCTCCTGGAAAACCTGCTGCGCCACGAAGATGGGCGAACGGTGAGGGCAGAGGACATCCGGTTTCTGGCGCAGTGGCAGCCCACGGCCACCCCCGACCGCGAAATCGCCTTTACCCCCGCCCGCGTGCTGCTGCAAGACTTCACCGGCGTGCCCGCGATTGTGGACCTGGCGGTGATGCGGGATGCCATGTCCGCGATGGGGGGGGACCCCTCGCGTATCAACCCGCTCCAACCCGCCGAACTGGTCATCGACCATTCGGTGCAGATTGACGTGGCTGGCTCCGAAGATGCCATGCAGCGCAATACGGAGCTGGAATTTCAGCGCAACCGTGAACGCTACGCCTTTTTGCGGTGGGGGCAGCAGGCATTCCAGAACTTCAAGGTGGTGCCGCCGGGCAACGGCATTGTCCATCAAGTCAACCTGGAATACCTGGGGCGGGTGGTCTTCGCCTCGGACACCCCCTCCTGCGCCTACCCCGACACGCTGGTCGGGACGGACTCGCACACCACGATGATCAACGGCCTGGGCGTGCTCGGGTGGGGGGTTGGCGGTATCGAAGCCGAAGCCGCTATGCTCGGACAACCCATCTCGATGCTTATTCCCCAGGTCGTCGGGTTCCGGCTCGTTGGCGAACTGCGCGAGGGAGCCACGGCCACGGACCTGGTGCTGACGGTGACGCAGATGTTGCGCCGCAAGGGAGTGGTCGGCAAGTTCGTGGAGTTCTACGGGCCGGGCGTCTCCTCGCTGCCCCTGGCCGACCGCGCCACCATTGCGAACATGGCTCCGGAATATGGCGCAACCTGCGGTATCTTCCCCGTTGATGCCGAGACCCTCCACTACCTGCGTCTCAGCGGTCGCCCGGAAGAGCAAGTGGCGCTGGTCGAAGCCTATATGAAAGAACAGGGTCTCTTCCATACGCCCGACGCGCCCGAAGCGTCCTACAGCGACACGCTGGAACTGGACTTGAGCACGGTGGAGCCGAGCGTGGCCGGCCCACGCCGCCCCCAGGACCGCCTGGTGCTTTCGGAGGTCCGCCCGTCGTTCCACCAGGCCGTCGCAACGATGACGCAGGCCAGCGGTTCGCCCGTCCAGCAGGAAGTGACCGACTTCGCCACGGCTCCATCGGCGGTCAGCCTGACCATCCAGAACCAGGAGCACGTGCTCCATCACGGGTCGGTGGTGATTGCGGCTATCACCAGTTGCACCAATACGTCCAACCCATCGGTGATGATAGCCGCGGGGTTGGTGGCGAAGAAGGCAGTTGAACGGGGGATGATGACGCGGCCCTGGGTGAAAACATCGCTGGCCCCCGGCTCGCGGGTCGTCACGGAGTACCTGGGTCGTGCGGGTCTGACGCCCTACCTGAACCAGCTTCGCTTCAACACCGTCGGCTACGGCTGCACCACCTGCATCGGGAACAGCGGGCCGCTTGCAGCGGAGGTATCGGAGGCCATTGCACAAGGTAATCTGGTCGTTTGCTCGGTGTTGTCAGGGAACCGCAACTTTGAGGGGCGCGTCCACGCCGAGGTCAAGGCCAACTACCTGATGTCACCGCCGCTGGTGGTGGCGTATGCGCTGACCGGGCGCATTGACATCGACCTGAACACCGACCCGGTTGGTCACGACCCCTCGGGCAACCCGGTGTTCCTGCGCGATATCTGGCCGACCCGCCAGGAAGTGCAGGAGGCGGTCCAGTCGGCCATCCACTCGGATATGTACCGGCAGACCTATGCAGAAGTGTTCCAGGGGGACGAACACTGGAGCAACCTGGTCGTGCCAGAAGGCGACCTGTTCACCTGGGATGAAACCTCGACCTACGTGCGAAAAGCCCCCTACTTCGAGGGGATGACCCGCGAGGCCCCCGAGCAGGTGAGCGATATTCGGGGGGCG
This sequence comes from Chloroflexaceae bacterium, assembly GCA_034437495.1. GTDB lineage: Bacteria > Chloroflexota > Chloroflexia > Chloroflexales > Chloroflexaceae > JAAUSY01. The sequence goes on from DAOTUF010000036.1 coordinate 2,623, forward strand.
CGGGTGCTGGTGCTGCTCGGCGACAGCGTGACGACCGACCACATCTCGCCGGCCGGGAGCATCAAGAAGACCGCTCCGGCCGGGCACTATCTCATTGAGCACGGGGTCCAACCCGCCGACTTCAATTCCTACGGCTCGCGGCGGGGCAACCACGAAGTGATGATGCGCGGGACCTTTGCCAATGTGCGGCTGCGCAATCATCTGGCCCCGGGCACCGAAGGCGAGTTCACTACCTACCTGCCCACGGGCGACGTGACGACCATCTACGATGCGGCGATGAAGTATCAGGCCGATGGGGTGCCGCTGATGGTGCTGGCAGGCAAGGAATATGGCTCCGGTTCCAGCCGGGATTGGGCCGCCAAGGGGCCGGCGCTCCTCGGTATTCGGGTGGTGATTGCCGAGAGCTTCGAGCGTATTCACCGCTCAAACCTGATTGGGATGGGGATTTTGCCGCTCCAATTTCTAGAGGGGCAGAGCGTTGAGGCGCTTGGCCTGACGGGGCACGAGGCGTTTGATATTGAGGGGTTGTCGGCGGGGGCCGCGAGCAACTTTGCCAACGGACGCACGGTCCGGGTGCAGGCTCGCCGCCCGGATGGGACGAGCGTTGACTTCGATGCCACGGTGCGCATCGATACACCCCAGGAGGTGCAATACTACCGGCACGGTGGCATTTTGCACTACGTGCTGCGCCAGTTGTTGCACAGCTAGGACGGTGGTTTGCAGGAGGTCGGGGGTCGGGGGTCGGGAGCATGGAGCATGGAGATCCGTGCCCCCCGACCCGTGACTCATCACGAAATCAATCGCCAGTCGGGTCAGGGATGCGGGTTTCGTCGCAGGTGGGCGGTTATTCGGCTGGATAGGTTCCGTTGGACGTGGTTGGTACTGCGGAGGGGCGCAGGAGGGAGACAGGCGTCTGCCTCCGGGGGTTCTGTTTCGCGGTCGTGTTCGCGCTCGTGCTCTTCCTGGTGGGGGTGCGCATGCGCATGGCTGAGGGTGCCGATAGTACACCGCCGGATGAGGGGGGTGCTGTCCTGGGCAATCGAGACGTGCGACCTGGCATCTCCCGAGATATGGCACTCTTCGATGATACCTTCGCCTTTTTCCCCAATGACCAGGCCATGCCCGTGCGCCCGGTCGCGGATAAGGCAGCGGCGGATGTAGGGGGTGCTCATCTGACGGATGAAGATGCCGGCCCGTTCGTTGTCGGAGATAGTGCAGGATTCGACAATGGCAGCGCTCTTCCCAGAGATAGCGATACCATCTTGCTTATTCTGGCAGACCTGGCAGGCGCGTATGAGCGGGGTGCTCCCCTGAATAATCTTGATACCCGCAATCATGTGGCCGATGATATCACATGCCTCAATGACCCCCCGTCCCTGCTCGTAGACAAAGACGCCCATCCCTTTGCCATCGCGGATGGTGCATTGCCAGAGGGAGGGGCAGGCGTTGGAGCCGTGAATAGCCACACACGCGACCGTCTCGGAGGAGATGGTACATTCTTCCAGGACCAACCGGCCCTGGGGGATGTCCACCGCAAAGGCGAGCTGGTCTTTCGGGCCGGCTGTGCGATGGATGGAGATGCCCCGAATCAGGGCGTAGGAGGTTTGCATCTGCACACAGCTGGCGGTGGCACTTTCCAGGATGATTTCGTGCCCCTCTCCATCCCCAACAATCTCCACGAAGCGGTCTATCACCAGGCTTTCGTGGTAGCACCCCGGGCGCACCAGGATGCGGGTGCCAGGACGGGAGCGACCAATCGCTTCACTGATGGTCTGGCAGTGGCCATTCCCCTCCTGGTCAACGACGAAGACGAGC
>DAOTUF010000037.1:0-7216 GCA_034437495.1 Chloroflexaceae bacterium
TCGTGACGTTTCGGGATGTGGTACGAAGATACCGAACAGATATCCCGGTGGCCTGCGAGGCAGAACACCGCTGGTTGCGACCACCAGGCCATATTCCCGCCCGTTCCACCAATCATGTTTATACTAGGGAAGGGAAAAGGCTGGCAGGCGCACCTATCACCAGGGAGACTCATTCACGAACAGGAACCGTATCACATATGCAGGTTTTTCAGGATTTTCTTACCAACTTGCACCCGATTCTCAATCTGATTGGCATCGTCGTCGGCTCCTATCTGCTGCTCCTTTGGGCAGCCTCGGTGTTGTGGGCCTACCGCGACATCCGGTCCCGCAGCGATGATATCGCCGTGCAGGTGCTCGGGGTGGGGTTGGTGCTCTGTTTTCCCTTTGCGGGTATTCCGCTCCATCTCATCCTGCGCCCTCGCCAGACCCTCGCCGAGAAGTACGAACGATCGCTCGAAGAAGAATACCTGCGGCGCGATGTCGAGGAGCGCTTTGCCTGCCCGGTGTGCCAGCGCCCGATAGAGCCGGACTTTGTGCTCTGTCCGCACTGCCACACCGTCCTGCGCCGCCGCTGCCTCTCGTGCAGCCGGGTCATCGACCTGACGTGGAGCGTCTGCCCCTACTGCGGCAGCGATGGGACCACCGCCTTTCCCGACTCCTCCTCCTACCAGGCCCACCCCCACCCCCACGCTCCTCCCCACGATACGGAACCCTTTGCGGCAAGGGGTGAACGATGAAGGAGTCCTGCGAATGATACCAGCAGCATGGCTGGAAGAACCTGTATCATAAATTTCCCATGTCTATGAATCTGAAACGACCGAACGTTTTCTCTGTCCCGCTGTCTGTGACCATGGCCCTCGTCCTGCTGGTCGTGGGGGTGGGGTTGCTGGCAGCCTGCGAGATAGAGGGAGGCGTCCCCTCCCCCACCACGCCCGGCACGCTTCCCCAGGAGCAGACCGCAGAACAACCCATGCCCTCCCCGCCTCCCACGGCACCGGCGGCTCCCCATCAGCCGCGGGACACCGGCTTTCGGGTGGGGTTGCTGGAGGAACCGGCGGACCTGCTCCCCTACCACGACGACGCAGCAGACCAGCGCATCACGGCCCCGGTGAGCGAACTCCTCTTTCCCTCGCCGCTGCTGGCCTTCAACTATACCTACACTTCGACCGGCGTGCTGGAACGCATTCCATCGTTCCAGAATGGGGATATCGAAGTGCGGCAGGTTGACGTCTACCTGGACCCCTCGGGCGATATCATCAGGCCGGTCGCCGGGGCTGTCACCCGCACCCGCACGATAACCCTGGAGACGGGTATTCGCCAGACCCAGGAGATTGTCTTTACCAGCGGGCTGACCCGAACAGCGGAACCATCGGGAACATCCGTCACCACCCCGACCGCAACCGAGAATCTCACCAGCACCCCCCAGTTTCTCATCACCCGGGGCATCACAAAGGCGCAGCAGGTAGTTGTAACCTTTCGCTGGAACCCTGCGCTGCGGTGGTCGAACGGGGTGACGGTGACGGCCAGCGACTCCGTCTTTGCCTATGAGCTTGCCAGACAATCGCGCCTTGGCCCCGAAGCCAGCAACCGCCTGGACATCCTCGAACACTACGAAGCAGTGGACGACCACACGACGCAGGCGTTTCTCAAGCTCGACTTCCTGGACCCCTCCCCGGTCATCACCCCGGAGCTGCGAGTTTCCGACCCTTCCTATCTCCTGAGCTACTGGACCCCGCTCCCGCGCCACCTGCTCACCGACACCGAGGCCATCACCACCACCCTGGCCGAGAGCGACTTTGCGCTCCTCCCGGTGGGATATGGCCCCTACCAGATTGAGCGGCGGGAGCAAGGCGGTATCCGGATGCGGCGAAACCCCTATGCCTTTGGTCCCCCTCCCCAGGCCGAACACCTCTCGCTGGTCTTCCCGGCCAGCGTCGAAGACCTCCGCCGGCTGGTCCTGGCGGGCAGCCTGGATGTCGCCTTTGCCGACCATATCGAGCCGGAGCTGTTCCCCGTGCTCGATGAGGACGAGGAGCAAGGAGCGCTCCGGGTGTCCTATCTCCCCGGCCCCATCTGGGAACACCTGGATTTCAACCTGGATGTCGCGCTGTTTCAGGATATCCGCATGCGACGGGCCATTGCCTACGGCACCAACCGCCAGGCGATGGTCGAAACGTTCTTCGGGGGACACGTGCCCGTGCTGCACAGCTGGATTGTGCCGCAGCACTGGGCCGCGGCCCCCCCCGATGTGCTGACCCGCTATCCCCACGACCCGCAGCAGGCCAGGCAACTGCTGGACGAGGCGGGGGTCCAGGACGACGACGGGGATGGGTGGCGTGACCACGCCGACACCACCCCCCTGACCATCACGCTGCTGACGACGAGCGGTTCACCGCTGCGGGCCCGCATCTCGCGCCACTTTGCCGAAGACATGGCCGCCATCGGGTTGGCCACGCAGGTAGAGGAGCAATCCATTCTCGACCTCTACCGCCCAGACGGGCCGCTCTTCCGCCGACAGTTCGAGTTGGCCCAGTTTGCGTGGATTGCCACCCCCGACCCCGGCGGTATGGCGCTCTGGAGCTGCAAGGCCGTGCCGAGCGAAACCAATGGCTGGAGCGGCAACAACTTTTCTGGCTGGTGCTTCCGCGAAGCAGACCTGGCAATCCGTCGGGCGGCCACCTCCCACAGCACAGTGGAGCAGCGAGAGGCATACGCGACTCAGCAGAAGCTCTTTACCCAGGAAGTGCCATCGCTTCCGCTCTTTCAGCGCCCGGCGCTGGTGCTGAGCCAGCCGACTATCCACCACCTCCACCCCGACCCCATTGCCCCCATAACCTGGAATGTCGGGCAGTGGACGCGGGAGGAGCCGGCAGAAGAGCCGGCAGAGGAGTAGGCAGAAGAGCAGACACCAGGTGGGAAGATAGAAGATACGCCTGCTGGTAGTTGACGCGGGTCTGGTATCATAGTATAGTGCGAGAGAACACTATTTTTAGAAAGGAGCAGGACATACCATGGATCGGACCGTCGGAGAAGTCATGCATCACGGGGTCCTGACCTGCCTCCAGGAAACCCCGATTCAGGAAGTGGCCCAGCAGATGACCGAGCACGACGTGAGTGCGCTGGTGGTCGTCAATGAGCAGGGGAGTATGGTTGGTCTCATCTCGCGCACCGACCTGGTGAATGCTCGCCTCTATGAGCAATATTGGAAAAACTGGCAAGATTTGAAGGCCATGAACATCATGGTGTCCGACGTGGTGAGCGTGAAAACCAGCGAGACTATCCGGGTGGCCAGCAAGCTCATGATGGACCGCAAAATCCACCGCGTGGTAGTGATAGAGGAAACGGATAACGGCAGAAAACCGATTGGCGTTCTCTCTATCACCGATCTGGTTCGGGAAATTGCCGGGCACCACTCACCAGCCGCATAAACAACCAGGCAGGAAGCCCCTTCGTGCCTGCCACCAGGCGGGGGTAGGCTTCCTGTCGTTCCCCATTTCCCTCCCCTCTTCCCCCCACCGGCCCTGTTCCCGCAGTGGCTATCCTGGCCCGGGTACAGTATAATAGAGAGAATGGGTCAGGTGATTCGCTGCATACAGGATGGAGTGCTCGTAGCGCTCTGGATACTCATGGGGGCGGGGGTGATAGTCCTTGCCGTTCTGGTCGCTGGCTGCGCCGAACGTCCCCGGGGCGTCAGCATCATTGCCACCCGGACCGCCGCTGCGGTTCTGGACCGTGAGCCAACCCCCACCCACACCTTTCCCACGGTGGTCCCCCACACGCCGGCCCCCCCGACCCCGACGCTCACTCCGACCCGCACCCTTCCCCCGGTGGTGGAACCAACGGTCACGGGGTCGGTGCTGGCAGAGGGGGAGGGAGCGGGAGGGGGAGAGGACACCCCCGGCGCAGCAGCAACCAGCCGGACTCCCCCGGCGCCGGGACCCCGAGGTCCGACAATCACCCCCCTCTCGCTCTCGCTGGCCTCGCCCACCGTGCCCCCGTCACTTCCGCAGCAGCCAATAAGCGAAGCCTCGCTCAGCCGCCTGCGCCCCCTGCGACGGATTGGCTACGGGCGGGCGATGCAGGCGGCGGTGGTACCGGGGAATGACCTGCTGGCCGTGGCGACTTCGGCGGGGATTGCCTGGTTTACCCTCCCGTCCCTGCAACCGCTGCGGTTCGACCCGCTTGAGGGGCATGTAGAGGGGATACGCTTTAGCCCGGACGCGCAGTTCATCGCCGTGACCCGGGGGCAGATGACAGGGCAGCCGGAGACGCTGCTGCTGCGAAGCGCCGACCGCTCCCCCCTGGCGGCGCTCGATGGGATTGACGCGGTCTTCAGCCCCGATGGGAAGACCATCGCCACCGTGCAGGACCAGGCCGACGAAGACCAGGCCATGACCACCCTCTGGACGAGCGCGGATGGGACGAAGCGGGCCACGCTGGTCGGGGGCTTTCCCGTCTTCAGCCCCGACGGGAAGACCATCGCCACCGTGCAAAACCGGTTCGGGCATCAGCCATCCACGCTGCTCTGGGAGAGCAGCAACGGCAAGCTCCTGCGCGACCTGCAAGGGCGGTCGCCGGCCTTCAGCCCCGATGGGCAGTGGTTGGCCACCGCCGCCGGAGACAGCGTCCGCGTGTGGAACCTCTCCGGGAGCCAGCTTGCCCACGCCAGCACCACGGTGGCAAAGGATGTACAGGTGCGGGGTATCGCGTTCAGCAGCGATGGTCAGCAGCTCCGCATTGCAGCCGAAGATGGACTGCATATCTGGAACATCACCGACGATAGCCTGTTCAGCAACCTCGCCGTGAGCGGAACCTTTGGCGAGTCTGAGCGCATATTGATTGACTTTCTGCGCCGCAGCGGGGGCACCCTGTCGGGCATCCGCCTTCTGGACGCTGCCAACGGCAAGACGCTCTACGAAGACGAGGAGTTGCCGTTTACCGACTTTACCGTGGACAACGAACGCCGCATCGTGCGGTTTTCTACCGACGCGCTCTCCGCCACGCTGGTCACGCTCGACGGCCTGGTACGGTTGGTCAACCTGCACGAAGGCACGGTGCGGGACCTCTCGATGCCCGACATGTCGCGCATGGCCTTCAGCCCCGATGGGCAAACCCTGGCCGTCGCCGGGGCCGGGCCGGAGGTTCATCTGTGGGAGATTGACGAGGGGGGACGGCCCCACCGTCTGACGGTTGAGACCAACGAGTCGCTGAACCGGGTCCCGCACAAGCTCCAGTTTGCCCCGGATGGGCGCGGGGTAGTGGTGGAAGAAAGCGTCTGGCACGACGACGATACGAGCAGCATGGCGGTGACAGCGTGGGAAGTGATAACGCCCAGTGTCGAGATGGAAAGCTGGAGCTTTGCCCCCCCCGAGGCGGCTGAGACGCCCGGCAGCGGACCGGGAGCCTACCACCCCCTGACCAACGCGGTCGCCTGGGTCAATGCGAACGACCAGGTCCAGTTGCAGCGCAGCGACGTGGTGACGACCGGCCTCAGTATGGTCACGCTCACGCTGACCGAGCCAGGGCCGGTCAGCGCTCTCACCTTCCACCCGGATGGGAACCTCCTGGTCATTGGCGACCCCGCCGGGACGGTCCAGATTGTCAAGACGGAGCACGGCTACCTGTTCGATACGTTGCAGGTAGGGGAGGGCGTGGAGACGCTGCAATTCAGCCCCGATGGAGCCTTGCTCGGTGTGCGTCGGGGAGACGGCCTGCTGATGGTCTTTCGCCTGGGTGAACAGTCCCCGATGCTGGCGCTCCCGCTCGGGCCGGGGGTTCCCTTCACCTTCACCCCCGATAACCAGATGCTCATCAGCGGAGAACCAGCGGGAGTGATGTTCTATCGGCTGAGCGATGGGCATTTGCTCCACCGCCTGGAAGAAGAAGGCAAAGGGGGAGAGGGATTGATGACCAACCCGCAGCAAACCGTGCTGGCAGTGATGCACGAGGATATGGTGACGTTGTGGGGGGCCGCCGCTCCCTAGAGGTATGGTACCATAGGGCAGCAATTTGAGTATTAGAAGGAGGTTCTATGTCCCGAGTAGCTGCGCTTGGTGAAATGCTGGTTGACCTCGTTGCGACGGCGTCGGGGGTTTCGCTTGCCGATGCCCCGTCCTTTGCTCCAGCGGCGGGGGGCGCACCGGCCAATGTTGCGGTAGGTATCTCGCGTCTGGGGGCCCCGTGCAGTTTCCTGGGGAAGCTTGGAGACGACCCCTGGGGGCACTTCCTGGTCCGCACGCTGCAAGAAAATGGGGTAGATGTTCAGGGCATCCGGTTCACCCGTGAGGCCCGTACCGCGCTGGCCTTTGTCTCCCTGATGGAAGGAGGGGAGCGCGATTTTGTCTTCTACCGCCACCCCAGTGCCGATATGCTCTACACACCCGCCGAGGTAGATGAGGCCGTGATAGCGGGAGCGACGATTCTGCACCACGGCTCTATCAGCCTCATCACCGAGCCGTCCCGGTCGGCCACCCTGCGGGCCATTGAGCTTGCCCGCAAGCACGGCTGCCTGATTTCCTATGACCCGAACCTGCGCCTCCCGCTCTGGCCCGACGCGGAAACCGCTCGAACCACCATCCTGGAGATGATGCCCGGTGCCCACTGTATCAAGGTGAGCGAGGACGAGCTAACCTTTCTCACCGGGGAAACAGACGTGCAGCGCGGGGCTGAACGGCTCTGGCACGCCGACCTGCGGTTGCTCTCGATGACCCGCGGCTCCGGGGGGTGTTCATATGTGACGGCTTCCGGGAGCGGCCACGTAGAGGGGTTTTCGGTCCAGAGCGTTGACGCCACCGGGGCCGGTGACGGGTGGGTGGCGGCGCTGCTGACGCAGCTAGTGCGCACCCCCGACCTCTGGGCAGACCGCCCGGCCCTGGAACAGGCGCTCCGGTATGCCAACGCCGCCGGGGCCCTCACCACGACGAAGCGGGGAGCCATTCCAGCCCTGCCCACGCCCGAGCAGATTGACGCCTTGCTGAGAACCGCAGGCGTGATGCCTTTGACCGGGGAGCCTGGTGTGTGACGGGGGGGAGCTAGAGCCAGGTAGGCAAAACCTCCCCAGAAGTGAGCAGGAGTACTCGTTATGGACACGAGAGAAAGGAGCAGAATGCAGAAAAACGGTTTCCCAGAGGCACCAGCGGGCGAAAGCCAGGTCCCCTGGAACGCTGATGACGGGCTTCGAGAGATCCACGGTTGCGCTACCCACGCTGAAAAAAGC
>DAOTUF010000038.1:0-3629 GCA_034437495.1 Chloroflexaceae bacterium
GTCGTGGAACCTGATAGTTTGCGGCAAACCTGCTCGTTTCAGGGTACTCTTGAACTGCCGCACCAGATTGCGTGGTGACACGGGCGTCCCCACTTCGCTCGGAAAGACCAGGCCATGCTCTTTCCACTCTGTCCCCAGGCTACGGCGAGCCTCCTGGAGGTTGAGCCAGTATTTCTGCAAGGCGGTCATCAAACGCTCCGGAAGAGGCAGCGTTCGTGCTCCAGCCTCAGTCTTGCTTTGCCGAACCATAAGAGAGCGGTTGTTGAGGTCAATATCACTCCATCGGAGGGTAAGGATTTCGCCTCGGCGCAACCCCAGTCCAAGTGCTACCCCTACCCGGTAGAGTGCTTCAAAACGGTGTCCTTTTACAGCGTTCAGCAAGGCCTGGGCCTGCTCAATTGTCAGGGGTTTAACGAGGCGCTTCTCAACCCGCACCCGGACCAGGGTTGCTACGTTTCGCGCAATCACCCCATACTCAACTGCGCGATTGAAGGCGCGTGAGGCCACCCCGACCGCATACTGGATCGTGCGAGGGGCGAGACCCTGCTCCTGAAGCGCGGCCACCATGCGGTACAGGTGTTCCACTGTCAGCGTGTTGAGCCGATACTTCCCGATATGAGGGAAGAGATACTGCTGGCATATAAAGGTGTAGCTCTCAATGGTTTTGGGCTTGCACGATTGCTGCACCGTCGTGTCCAGCCAGGTCTGGAGGAATTGTTCCACGGTCTGGCTTTTGGTCCCCAATTGAACCCCGTCCTCGCGCTGGCGCTGGAGCACGCGCAGCTTTTCTCGAACTTCCTGTGCCGTCTGTCCGTAGACCGTCTTGCGTTTGCCGCGAAGGGACAATACCCCACACCAGCGTCCATCCTGGCGCTGAAAGATACTTCCATCACCGTATCTACGCCGCTTCATGCCGATTCCTTTCTATCCAGTGTTCAATATCACGTTTGGCAATACGCCTGATGTGATTATACGCTGGTTGGACATAGGGCAGGTCGCCGGTGTCCATCATCCGATAGAGCGTGTCCTTGCTCAGTGACATGATGGTCGCGGCTTCTTTCACGGTATAGAGTTCTTTGGAGAGATCCCGCCGCGGACCACGAGCAGTGGCGGGCAGAGCATCCACAAACGATACCACTTCATAGGATGGGCGTTGGCATCGGCTCCTCCTACTCCTCCGGCTCGGTATCGTTCTCAATATCCGGGTTGCGCATGACAATGGCCTGACGTTCGATGGCCTCGAACCGCGCCATCGCCTGCCAGATGGCCGCCAGCATCAGTTCGGGATTGTTGCGCTCCCAGGCGTCAATGGCCTCGCGGAGCACCTGCTTGCCCTGACGGGACCCTTCAATAATCAGCTTCCGCCGATGTAGTTCGATGAGCAGGTCCCGCTTGAGGTCTTGCAAAAGGTCCCGCAACGATTCTTCGGACAGGGTCTCCTCAACAGTCTGACGGATGAGGTGGATGAACTGGTCCTGCATAGCTATGGCTCTCCTGTGAGTTCTTCTATTTGCGCTTCCAGGCGGGCCAGGCGGGTCAGGATGCTGGACTGTTGGGTCGTTTGCTCAGCCCGTTGCAGCATCTCCTCCAGTTCGGGAAGGCGCTCGGCCATGCGGGCCGCAAGTTGGGCGATATCGAGCAGCATCTCTTCGACCAGCACCGGGTTGCTCCGGGTGAGGGGCTTGGCCTGAAAGATCAGCGCCCGTATCTCGCTCAGGTCTTCATAGGTGTGATCAATCCACTGACGTCCGCCGCGTCGTAATCGTCTTGTCATGGCGATAATTCCTCTGGTTGCTGTGTCGTTGGATCTGTTCGCCCACCTGCCAGATGATCACCGGGATGCCCCCGGCAACGTTCAGGCTGAACAGGAGCCAGAACGCTGCGACCCCCTCCAGGGGGTAGGCCAGCTGGCAGAGCAGGTAGGCCACCCCGATGAGCATGTTGCCCCCGACCACCGTCACCCAGATATAGTCTGGGGCGTAGAGGTGGCGAATCTGATGAAGGGCGGCGCTGTAGACGGCGGTGGTGATGGCGAGACCAAGGTGAAGGGAGACCATGGCTTCCATATCCTGCTGTTTCTCCTGGTGTTATTCATAGACCAATGGTAGGCTCCGAAGAGCAGACCTGGGAACCAGTCATAGAGAGACGCTCCCCAACCGTTGAGCCAGCACCCCGTAGGGGACTGGCTCAGGCTGCTCTGCTTTCTTGCTTCAGAGCATCTGGAGAGGTTGTGGTTGTTTCCATAATCACTTCAGGATACTGGGTAACAAGCGTGAACAATACTCGTGCTCCCTTTTGCATGATTCCTCTCCTGAGTCGGTACACGATCATATTGTTGACGCCCAACTCTTTGGCAAGAGCATCATCGCTTGTGAGACCATGGACCGCTCGAACATGGTCCAGCAGGGCGTTGATGTGCTTTGTGTCCATATGTATCTCTACTTATTTGTAGTAATGTGAGTACTATACTACTCATACGTTATCATATTTCCGGCAGCTTGTCAACAGAAGGGTTGAACCCAGGTGTATATACACTTTCGTTGTGCGGAATGATATAGTAAAGACATGAGCATGGATTCAGTAGCAGCATATCTCCGAACGCTTCGGGAAAGGCAGAAGATCAGCCGTGCGCAAATTGTCGGGCATACGGGTGCATCTGAGCAATCCATCTGGCGTATAGAAACCAATGACCAGGAACCAAAAGCTGAACTCCTGGTAGCTTTTGTTGATGCAGTCAATGGCGATATTCGGCATGTCTATGAGTTGTTGCGGGAGAAGTCTTCAACAGCAGAAGATGGGATGCGATTAGCAGAGCAGCGTTTGAAGTACCTGGTTGCTCGTGGGAATGAACTCCCAAAGGGTGAAGAGAGCGATGTGGTAAACACATCCTCGCTGGTTAAAAAAGCCACCAAACTTGTTGACAGACTGAGGGGGAATGAGGTTTTGCTAGCCGAGTGGGTAGGCTATGGTAATCGGATTGCTGAAGAGCAGGCAGAATACAAAATTGTGCCCAAATAGGCACGGATAAAACCAAGAACAGGTTTTCCGCCCCCTCCCCTTGTAACGAGGGGATTTTTTATTGTGGTTAAACCCCAACATTTAAGTAGTGGTATCCGTCTTGACAAATTAACGAAAAAAGTATCAATATAGACACGAATGCAAGGAACCCCTGCCTGGCACGATCCCTGCCAGGCAGGGGAGGATGGAGGAACCCGCCCCGGTGCAGTCAGCGCCGTGGGCGGGAAGAACAAACCACCTACGGAAGGAAGTATACCACAGTCAACGCCCCCCGTTGACTGGCCTCAGCCTGACAGGGCTATGTTCGGCAGATGGAATGCAGAGAAGGGAGTACCCGATGAATGAAATGAGTGAGAACGGAACCCATAGTCTGACCGCCCTCGCGCCCCAGGTCGCCGCGCTCCAGGCGCTCGAAGCCGACCTGCGCAGCACGCTTCTGGAACGCGACGAAGCAGTACGGGCCGCGCTCGTGGCGGTTCTGGCCCGCCAGCACGTCGTGCTGCTCGGCCCGCCTGGAACTGGTAAGAGTATGCTCGTCACCGAGTTGGCGACCCGCATCGTCGGCGGGTTGAGCACGTTTACCCTGCTGCTCACCCGCTTCACCACCCCCG
>DAOTUF010000039.1:0-6071 GCA_034437495.1 Chloroflexaceae bacterium
TGGCCGGGGCGGCCCGCGGCGCGGCGGAGAATGTCGGCAGCGCGGCGTTCAATCTCCGGCCACGGCGCAAACAGCACCGCCGGGTCGAGGTTGCCCTGCACCGCAAACCCGGCCCCCACCTGCCCCCAGAAGTCGTCCAGGGCGATGCGCCAGTCTGCTCCCAGGACATCGGCTCCGGTCTGGCGCAGCAGCGGCACCAGGCCGTTCATATCGGTGCCAAAGTAGATGACCGGTACCTGGCTCTGTTCGCGCACCCTGGCAATGCTCTGCTGCACATAAGGCAGGACATATTCGGCGTAGTCGTTGGGAGCCAGTGCCCCGGCCCAGCTATCGAAGATTTGCACCGCATCGGCTCCCGCCTCAATCTGCGCCAGCAGGTAGTCACTCACCAGCGCGGTGAGCTTGTCCATCAGCAGGTGCCACGCCTGGGGGTGGCGATACATCAGCCCCTTGGCGTGGCGGTAGTCACGCGAGGACCCGCCCTCGATGGCGTAGCTTGCCAGCGTGAAGGGGGCCCCGCTGAAGCCAATCAGCGGAATACGCCCTTCCAGTGAGCGCTTGACCAGACGAACGGCCTCAATCGTAAAGGCCACGCTTTCACGCGGGTCGGGCTGGCGCAGCGCTTCGATATCGGCGGGTGAGCGGGGTGGGTTGTGCAGCACCGGCCCCTCCCCCTTCTCGAACGTCAGGTGCAACCCCATCCCCTCCAGGGGCGGCAGGATATCGGCAAAGATGATGGCCGCGTCCAGGTTGAAGGCTTCAATAGGCTGAAGCGTCACCTCGGCGGCTACGTCTGGTGTCTTCACCATCTCCAGAAAGCTGTATCGTTCGCGGATAGCGCGGTATTCGGCCATGTATCGCCCGGCCTGCCGCATCAACCAGACGGGGGTATGGTCCACCGGCTCGCGGCGGCAGGCTCGCAGAAAGGTATCATTCATTGGTGTTGCTGTTCCTTCTTTCTTGTCTTTAGCTCTTCAGCCATCGGGCTGCGTCTTTTGCAAAATAGGTGATAATCATATCGGCTCCGGCCCGTCGGATAGCGTAGAGGCTTTCGAGCGCCACGCGCTGCTCGTCAATCCACCCCTGTGCTGCGGCTGCCTTGACCATACTGAACTCGCCGCTCACCTGGTAGGCCGCTACGGGCAGGTCGAAGTTCTCGCGCACCTGGCGGATGATGTCCAGGTAGGGCAGGGCTGGCTTGACCATCACGATATCGGCTCCTTCGTCTACGTCCATCTCGACCTCGCGCAGCGCCTCGCGGGGGTTGGGCGGGTCCATCTGGTACTCGCTGCGGTCGCCAAAGCTCGGCGGGCTTTCGGCTGCGTCGCGGAACGGGCCATAGAAGCCGCTCGAAAACTTGGCCGCATAGCTCATAATAATCGTTTCGGTGAACCCTTCTTCGTCCAGCACATCGCGGATGGCCTCGACCATCCCGTCTATCATCCCCGACGGGGCGATGATGTCGGCCCCGGCCTCGGCATGCACGACCGACGCCTTCCGGAGGATATCGAGTGTCTCGTCATTGAGCAGGTAGCCTTCGGGCAGGCGCGGGTTGTAGCACGGCGCGTCGGGGGTGTTGATAATCCCGCAGTGGCCGTGGGTGGTGTATTCGCAGCAGCACATATCAGAGATGACGATGAGTTCGGGCACCGCTCCCTTGATGGCGCGGATGGCCTGGGGGATAATCCCCTCCGGGTCGTAGTTTTCGGTGCCGGTGGCATCTTTTTCGTCGGGGATGCCGAACAAGATGACCGCGGGAATGTTCAGTTCGACGAGTTGTTGGGCTTCGCGTACCGCCATATCAACCGAAAACTGCGCATGGCCGGGCATGGAGGCTATCGGGCGCTCCACGCCCTCCCCGTGGCGGACGAACATGGCCGAGATAAGGTTGTCGGTACTCAGGGTGGTCTCGCGCACCATCCGCCGCAGGTTTGGGGTGCGGCGCAGGCGGCGCGGGCGAAGTTCCGGAAACATGCTCATGGGTTCGTTCCTTTCTGCTCGTGTCTGCTCATAGTTTGCTATTCAAACGCTTCTTGCTGCCCCTTAGAAACACGCAACGCTCAATCAATGCTTGCTCATCACTCATTCCCCCGGTTCCCCTCCGTCCTCCCCGGCCCCGGCCTCCAGTTCGCGCAACGCCTGTTCCAGTTCGTCTGCGAGGGGGTGGGTTCCGAGCCAGTGCCGCACTCCGCCAAGCACGGCGCGGTAGTAGGTCAGGGTGGGTTCGGCTCCCCGCCGGAAGCGGTTCCAGACCAGCGGCCCTTCACGGCGCAGGTCCGTCAGCACGCTCTGGATGTTGTGGAGGGTGTCAGCAGCTTTGAGCGCTGCCACCGACGGCCCGCCTCCCTCAAGCTGCGCGACCATCGCGGCACGGGCCGCCTCCCAGGATGCATCCGGTGGCTTCGTGACGGCCTGCACCAGATTGGCGACGGTCTCCCCGAACGCTGCGGCTATCGTTTCGATTTCGACGCCGCAGTCCTCCACCACGTCGTGCAGCAACCCGGCGATGATGACCTCTTCTTCAAAGCCATAGCGCAGCAAGATCACCGAGACATGGGCCACGTGGACGATATAGGGCACATCGGCGCTCCCCTTGCGAAGCTGGTGCCGGTGGGCCCGGGCCGCCAGAATGAGCGCCTCGTCGTAGCGTGATGAAAAAGCCGTCATGGTGGGTTTTCTGTCATGGTCGTCCGGGGGGGTCGCCCGCCGCTGCTGCTGCCGATGATAGGGATGAAATGGATGACAGGGATGATAGCTGCTGCTGCCGCCATTCTACCAGCGCCGCAACCAGACCCTCTTCGGTGTGGATACTGGCCACGATAGTCGGGGACAGGCCGACGGCCCGGGCTGCGTCGGCTGCGATGGGGCCGATACAGGCAATGACCGTCTGTCGGGCGTGCTCCAGCGCCTCCGGCCCAACCCGTCGCACGAAGTAGCGCACGGTTGAGCCGCTGGTAAAGGTAATGGCGTCGATTGCTCCCTCTGCGAGGAGCGGGGGCAGGTCGACCCCGCCGCTGGCCGGGATGGTGTGATAGGCGACCACCCGGTCAACCAGCGCCCCGGCAGCCTGCAAGCGCTCGTGCAGGACCGGGCGGGCAATGTCGGCGTTGGCAAGCAGCACTCGCTGCCCCTGCATATCGCCCAGGGCCTCGGCCAGCGCTTCGGCAACGAATTTGCCAGGGACGACCGCGGGTTGTACTCCCAGAAGCTCCCCACACGCGGCGGTCGTAGTCGGACCGACGGCGGCAACTTTCATATGCACATTCGATAGTCCCAGGTCTCCGGTCACAGAGTGCGAAACCGTCTCGGAGGCGGCCCGAACCGCCCGAACCGCGTTGACGCTGGTCAGCACGAGCCAGTCGTAGCCGCCGTCAGCCAGCCGCCGCAGCGCCTCCGCCATTGGCTGCGGGTCGTCCGGGGGAGCAAAGGCGATGGTGGGGTAGGCCACTGGCTCGGCTCCAAGGGCCTGCAACCGTTCGGTCAGACCGTCGGCCTGGTCTTCGGCGCGGGTGACGACGACCCGCCAGCCATACAGGGGGCGGGTGGCGTCAGGGCGGGGAGGGGATACGCTGGTCATGATGGGCCGGTCCCCCCGGAAATACCCTGCCGCACCTCTTCCAGAATCCTGCGGGCCCCGCGGCTGAGCAACTCTTCTGCCAGGGTGATGCCTGCCGCCTCCGGAGCGTCGGTGCTGCCCTCTCGTTCGCCGCGCACCATCTCGCGCCCGTCAAGGGAGCCGACCAGACCCCGCAGGTGCAGCGTTCCTTCTCGTTTGGTGGGAACGGTGGGGACGGTGGGGACGGTGGGGACGGTGGCATAGGCGGCAATGGGTACCTGACACCCTCCCTCCAGACAGCGCAAAAACGCCCGTTCCGCCAGCACCGCGGCCCGCGTGGCCGGGTCGTCCAGCGCTGCCACCATCTCCAGCGTGCGGGGGTCGTCCCGGCGCGTCTCGATAATCAAGGCTCCCTGGGCAACCGCGGGGAGCAGGATGTCGGGGGGGAGCACCTGGCTGCATCGTTCTGCCAACCCCAGGCGCTCCAGTCCTGCAAAGGCAAGAATCAGCGCATCATATTCACCGTCGTCGAGTTTGCGCAGGCGCGTGTCGACGTTGCCCCGCACGTCGAGCACCTGGATATCCGGGCGCAGGCTGCGAAGCTGACAGGCCCGGCGCAGGCTGCTCGTTCCGACCCTGGCTCCGTGGGGTATCAGGTTGAGCGCTGCGGAAGCTTCCGTCGGTTCCTGACCATTGCTCCTGGTCCCGGTGGTGGTCGTGGTTGCAGAGGGGGAAGGCAAAATCAGGGCATCCCGCGGGTTGACGCGGGGGGGAAACGCCGCCAGAACCAGGTCCTCGGGGTTTTGCGAGGGGAGGTCTTTGCCGCTATGCACCGCCAGATCTACGTCGCCTTCGAGCAGGGCTACTTCAATTTCCTTGACAAACAGCCCTTTGTCTCCTACGGCTGAGAGCGCGACATCGAGAATGCGGTCGCCTTTGGTGCTGATAATGCGCAGTTCGACTTCACAGTCGGGGTGGTGGCGGCGCAGTTCGGCAGCCACGTGGGTGGCCTGGGCCATCGCCAGTTTGCTGCCACGGGTGCCGACGATGATGCGTTGAGCCTGCATGGAATAACGTTCTCCTTGTCATCCAGAATCCTAACATCCATCCATCACAAACCATCACAAAATTGAGGGAACGACCAGACACAGACCTCCTCTGGTCCATCCAGGTTCTTTCTGCCCGGGTCCGTACCATCACTATTCCCATTATACGGCATGCGGCGGGCAACCCTGACACGCCAGGTGCTTACGGGGCCGGGGGTGGGTGTGTTCTGTTCCCCCCACGCATGCCTGTCCCATCGTCCTGGTCTGGTCGTGGTGCCTGGTTCTGGTTCCAGGTCTACGGGTGCTCCTTGCTCCCACTCAGGAAAAGCCGTGGCTGTCCTGAAGGTTCCAGAGGTCGCGGACCATTGCTGCGTAGCGCTGGCCTTCCCCGTTTGAGGCCGCATGCTTCATCCGGAGCGTAGGGGCGTGGAGCAGTTTGTTCACCAGGCTCCGGCTAAAGGCTTCAACGATATACTGTTCCTCGGGGGAAAGGTTCAGCCGCCGCATGGCGCGTTTGAGTTCGTCATCCCGCAGCTGGTCGGCCTGCTGCCGCCACGAGGTCAGGGTGGGCAGCGTGTCGTAGCTTCGCATCCAGGCCATAAACGATGCCACCTCCTGCGCCACAATGCGCTGAGCCGCGGCAATGGCGGTTCCCCGCTGGACCAGGGTATGGTTGACCACTTCGTGCAAATCATCGACGGTGTGCAGGTGGACGCCCGGGACCTGACAGACATCGGCGTCGATGTCACGCGGGACGGCCAGATCGATCATGAGCAGGGACGGAGCCTCCACGCCGTTCTCGCGCTGTTCGGCCTTCTTCTGCATGGCCGCTTCGACGTGGTGGCGGTGGAGCACCGTGGTGGGCGCTGCCGTTGAGCTAATGATGATATCAGCGCGGGCCATCGCATCCACCAGGCGGTCGAAGGGCAGCGCCTCGGCCCCATAGCGAGAGGCAAGCTCAAGGCCGCGTTCGTAGGTGCGGTTGACTACTAGCAGTTCGCCCGCGCCGTTGGCCAGCAAATTCTGGGCGGCCAGTTCGCTCACGGCCCCGCTGCCCACGAGCAAGACACAGCGGTCATCCAGGCTGCCGAGGCGCTGACGGGCCAGTTCGACGCCCGCCTGAGAGACACTGGCGGCCCCGCTGCCCAGGGATGTTTCGTGGCGGACGCGTTTGCCTGTGGTGATGGCGCTGCGGAAGAGGCGGGACAGGGCCGGGCCCGTGCTCCGAATGCGCTGCGCTATCGTGTAGGCCGTGCGGACCTGCCCCTGTATCTGGGCTTCCCCGAGCACCAGGGAGCGCAGCCCGGCGGAGGTTTCGAAGAGGTGTTTGACCACCTCTTCGCCTGTATAGAAAAACAGCGATGAGATGAAGCGTTCGGCGGGTAACTGGTGGAACTTCGCCAGGAATTCGATGATGCGCTGTTCTACTCCTTCGGGCTGAAACGCCATGCCGTAGAGTTCAACCCGGT
>DAOTUF010000040.1:0-4539 GCA_034437495.1 Chloroflexaceae bacterium
GCGCGGGCGCGAATCTGTCACGCAGATGACCTGTGCGCGGCAGGGCATCATCACCCCGGAGATGGAATACATCGCCATCCGCGAGAACCTGGGGCGCGAAGTGGCCCACGCAGCACAGCATGCGTCCAACCCCGGACCCAACGGGCGCAACGGGCGCAACAACCACCATCCCGGTCAGGACGGGGGAAGGGACGGAGGTATCCCCGCCTTCATCACCCCCGAGTTTGTGCGGCAGGAGGTGGCAAGCGGACGCGCCATCATCCCCGCCAACATCAACCACCCCGAAAGCGAACCCATGATCATCGGTCGCCATTTCCGGGTCAAAATCAACGCCAACATTGGCACCTCACCGGTCAGTTCTTCGATAGCTGAAGAGGTGGAAAAGATGGTCTGGGCCATCTTCTGGGGAGCCGACACGGTGATGGACCTGTCGACGGGCCGCCACATCCACGAGACACGCGAATGGATTTTGCGCAACGCGCCGGTGCCGGTGGGTACGGTGCCAATGTATCAGGCCCTCGAACGGGCAGGCGGAAAGCCAGAAGACCTGACCTGGGACCTCTTCCGCGACACGCTGATGGAGCAGGCCGAACAGGGTGTTGACTACTTCACGATTCACGCGGGGGTGCTGCGGCCCTACCTCCCCCTGGCGGCCCGGCGGATGACCGGCATCGTCTCGCGGGGAGGCTCCATTATTGCCCGCTGGTGCCTGGCGCACCGCGAGGAAAACTTTCTCTACACCCGCTTCCGCGAGATTTGCGAGATCATGGCCTCCTATGATGTGGGCCTGTCACTGGGCGATGGGCTGCGGCCCGGCTCCATTGCCGATGCGAACGACGACGCCCAGTTTGCCGAACTCCAGACCCAGGGCGAATTGACCCGTATTGC
This sequence comes from Chloroflexaceae bacterium, assembly GCA_034437495.1. Lineage (GTDB taxonomy): Bacteria > Chloroflexota > Chloroflexia > Chloroflexales > Chloroflexaceae > JAAUSY01. The sequence goes on from DAOTUF010000040.1 coordinate 889, forward strand.
GTGGGAATATGGCGTCCAGGTGATGAACGAAGGCCCTGGCCATGTCCCGCTGCACCGTATCAAGGAGAATGTGGACAAGCAGATGGAGTGGTGTCAGGAGGCCCCGTTCTACACGCTCGGTCCGCTCACGACCGATATCGCGCCCGGCTACGACCACCTGACTTCGGCTATCGGGGCCGCGCTGATTGGCTGGTATGGCACGGCGATGCTGTGCTATGTGACGCCCAAAGAGCACCTGGGGCTGCCCAACCGCGAGGACGTGAAGCAGGGCGTCATTGCCTACAAGATTGCCGCCCACGCTGCCGACCTTGCCCGGGGACACCCGGCGGCGCAGCTGCGGGACGACGCCATTTCAAAGGCCCGCTTTGAATTTCGCTGGCAGGACCAGTTTCACCTGTCGCTTGACCCGGAGACGGCCCGCCGCTACCACGATGAGACGCTGCCCGCCGAAGGAGCCAGAAGCGCCCACTTTTGCAGCATGTGCGGCCCGCAGTTTTGCAGTATGAACCTGACGCAAGACCTGTGCCGCTACGCGACCGACGACCAGGACCAGCCGGACGGAGTTCACGCCTCTTTGCCCTGACGATAGCGGGGCGAACGCCGCTGCATCCGGTGGTAATACGCCATCAGTTCGTCCATCACGCTCGACCAGGAGCGCCGTTCGGCAAACATGCGCCCGCTCTCGCCCATAGCCTGGAGGACGGCGGGGTTGGCCAGCAGCGAACGGAGCCGCGCCCGGAGGTCACTGGCAACCCCTGCCTCAAACAGGTAGCCCGTGACCCCCTCCTGCACCAGGTCGAGCGTGCCGCCGCTGCGGGCCCCTACCACCGGCAGTCCCGAGGCCATGGCTTCCTGCACCACCTGCCCGAACGTTTCGGTGTCCGATGGAAAGACAAACACATCGGCGCTGGCATAGGCGGTTGCCAGTTCTTGCCCCTTGAGATACCCGGTGAAATGCACGGGCAAGCCCTGCATGCGCTGCTGCAAGTCGGGCCGCGCCGGGCCATCTCCCACGACCACCAGGCGCACCCCCTCCAGCCCGCGCAGAGCATCTTCGAGCAAATCCACGCGCTTTTCACGCCCGAGCCGCCCGACGTAGAGCAGCAGCATTTCTCCCGGCTGAACACCCACCGATGCTCGCCATGCTTCGCTCCGACCGTCCGGGTGGAACCGCACCGTGTCCACGCCGCGTCCCCAGACCCGCAGCCGGCGGAACCCCTGCGCCCGCAACGACTGGAGCGTGGCGCGAGAGGGACACAGCGTCAGGCGGGTGCGGTTGTGGATCCAGCGCAGGTAGGAGCAGAACACATCCTTGAGAAACCCCATTCCATAATGGTAGCTATACTTCACCAGGTCGGTGTGGTAGGACGAGATGAGGGGAAGACGAAGGTTGTTGGCAATCCCTGGCCCGAGGGCCCCCAGGATAATGGGGGAGACCAGGTGCAGCACGTCGGGCTTGAAGCGGCGCAGACGGGTTGCAATTCCGAACTGAGGGGGGGTAAAATTGACTTCTGGATAGAGCGGCAGCGGCATCCCACCGAGGGGCACCACTTCAGCCCCGGCGTAGCTTTCGGGCCCCCCATGGGGGGCAAAGATGATAGCCTCGTGTCCTCTGGCTTGAAGATGGTCAAGGAGGCGACACAGGGTGGTCGTCACTCCGTTTACGTTGGGTAAAAAGGTCTCGGTAATCAACGCGATTCGCATAGCCTGGCCCTCCGCACGTCCCGGTTCCAGCACGTTTGCTGGCCTGCGCCATTATACCATAGACAAATAGGCAAAACGAGAGGGGCGAAATCATCACCCCCCTCGGAAATCCCCCCTCTTCTCAGGGTACCAATCTTAAGGACACGCAGTTGTTATGCATAGGGTAGCGGTTTCGTGTTAAGGGAACATGAAGAAACCGTGAACGTCGGGCAAAAAGGACGTAAAAATCGCTATTTGTCGGTGAGCACCTCAATGCCTTCCCACCCGACCGGCACCCCATATTCAAGGAAGTAGGTGGCCCGCTGCAAGTAGAGGTACGCTGCCCGGTCGGTCGGGTCAACGAGCAGGACTTGCTGAAAGTACCACGCGGCCATCTGAAAGCGCTCGCTCTGATAGTGCAGCACGCCTTGCTCGAAGTCAGGCAGGGTGGCCAGTTTTCCTTCGGACACTCCGGCCATGCGATCATCGAGGATTTCAAACATCCGCACGGCCTTCTGTTTGCCCTTGACCTTCACTTTGTCCAGGAAGCGGAGATGATAGGGGAACTGGCGGGTCAGGCTCAGGAGGGTGCGGTCGCTCACAATCACCGCTGCTCCATAGAGCCGGGTCAACCGCTCCAGGCGAGACGCCAGATTGACCGCGTCGGAAATGACGGTCCCCTCCATGCGCTCCACCTCGCCTATTGTCCCGAGCATCACGCTGCCGGTGTGTATCCCGATCCCGATTTGAATCGGTTGGTAGCCGCAGTGAGAACGGTGCTGGTTGTAGAGCACGACAGCGTGTTGCATGGCGACTGCGGCATCGATAGCGTCGTCGGCCTGACCGGGGAAATCCTGCCCCGGGAAGAGCGCCATAATACCATCCCCCATGTACTTGTCGATAAATCCGCCGTGCTCACGGATGACCGGGCTGACGCGGCTCAGAAAGGAGTTGATGAAGTTGAAGTTTTCCTGGGGGGTCAGGTGCTCCGACATGCTGGTAAAGTCGCAAATATCCGAGAAGAGAATGCTCATCTCGCGCTGGATGTGTTCGCCCAGATGCACGTCATGCAGGCTTTCCTTCCCCAGAAGGCGCAGAAATTCGCGGGGGACAAAGCGCACCGATGCTGTGGCGATGTCTTCAATCTGCTGGCGATGGACCACAATCATATTGTGGGCCTCGCGCAGTTGGAGCAACTGACGGACGGCTCGGACAATCGTGCGTTCCAGGTCGTCAAAATCCAGGGGCTTGGTCAGGAAGTCAAACGCGCCGCAGTTCATCGCCGCTCGGATACGCCGTATGTCGCCGTGGGCCGAAATGATGATGGTCTTGATGGAAGAGTTGAGCCGACCGATACGGGAGAGGAGGGTCAGACCGTCCATCCCGGGCATGCTGATATCGCAAAGGATGATATCGATGTCAGGGCAGGAGCGTACCCGCTCCAGCACTTGCAACCCGTCCTGGACAAACGTAAACGCAAGGTTCTGCTGGCGGATGTGCTTGCTGAAATATTGCCGAATCAGATGCTCGATGACCGGTTCATCATCGGCCACCAGGATTTTGACCGCCATGAACGACCGCTTTTTCTGGTTCTCTGTCTTCTGCCAGTGATGAGCGTGATTGGTGTTGTGGGAGGGGGGACGAGGAGCAGGCCAGTTCAGCGGTTGACCCCCGCATGTGAACGAGCGTATGCACCCGGACCCGATGACTTCCACCTCTCTCTCATACATGAGAACGCAGAACGGACCAACTTTCACGGCTGCTTGCCTTCAGGCGCGTGAGCATCAGGAGCTTGAGCCACTGGGAGGAAGCGCCAGGCTTCAGCGGCTTCAGCCCATTACCAAAGCCCTGCCTTTCTGCTAGAATAGGCACAGGTGTGCGTGGACACTCGTGCAAACGAGCCAACGGTTCTTGCACCTGCACCTGAGTAACTGCACATTGCTGGTTCGGGCAGGAAAGCGTCTGCCC
>DAOTUF010000041.1:0-8337 GCA_034437495.1 Chloroflexaceae bacterium
CCCCGGCCACATCTTCAACCTGGGGCACGGCATCCTGACCGAGACGCCTGTAGAGCACGTGCGGCAGCTGGTGCAGTTCGTACAAACATGGAAGACCAACCAGTAGACAGGAGACAGGAGGGCCGACCAGTGAACGCAGCCGACATTGTTATGAGGTTTATGACCGCGGGGGAGCAAGGAGACTGGGAGACCTTTGCCGAGTGTGTGGCCGACGACTATGTCTTTTTCGTCCCGCCCATCCGTCAGACGAAGCGGGAACTGATCTCGTCGCAGAAAGCCCTGTGGGGGGCGTTCCCCGACTTCAAATTCAATCTTCGCATCACCGAAGTGCGGGAGAACACGGTCAAGGGAACCTTCCAGCTCTCGGGCACCCATACGGGCACGCTCATTCCCCCCGTTCCAGGGAGCTTCATGGCCATCCAGCCGACGGGCAAGCGCATCGTTCTGGCAGAAAACGACGTAGAATATACGCTGCGAGACGGCAAGATTATTCAGCAGAAGGTGGGTGCAAACCCGGACAGCGGATGGATGGGCATTCTCAAGCAGTTGGGCGTGAAAGACCCCTACGCCGGGTTTCAGTCGTAGCCAGGCAGCACGTCACGTATGGTACAATGGCTGGAATGGACTGGAATGGAATGGTCAATTACTATCAATCGGAACCTGATAGATGAGAAGGAGCAGTCGGAATGACCAGTCGTTATGCTCGTTCGCAAGAGCTTTTTGCTGCCGCGCAGCAGCGGATGCCCGGCGGGGTCAACTCACCCGTACGGGCCTTTCGGAGCGTGGGGGGAACGCCTATCTTCGTCCAGCGGGCGGCAGGCCCGCACTTCTGGGATGCCGATGGCAACCGCTACATTGACTACGTGCTGTCGTGGGGGCCGCTCATCCTGGGGCATGCCCACCCTGCCGTCGTGGAGGCGCTGACGCAGCAGGTTGCCCAGGGCACCAGCTACGGCGCTCCCACCGAACTGGAAAACCAGCTTGCCGAACTGGTCATAGAGATGGTGCCAGGCATTGAGATGGTGCGGTTGGTGAACAGCGGCACCGAAGCGACGATGAGCGCTCTGCGCCTGGCCCGCGCCTTCACCGAGCGCCCGAAGATTGTCAAGTTTGGCGGGTGCTACCACGGCCACGCGGATATGCTGCTGGTGCAGGCCGGCAGCGGGGTCGCTACGCTCGGCCTGCCCGACAGCCCCGGCGTGCCCTCCGAGGCAACCGCGCACACGCTGGTTGCCGAATACAACGACCTTGAAGCGGTGCGGGCGCTCTTCAGAGACCACGGGCACGAGATTGCCGCAGTCATCGTTGAACCAGTGGCAGGCAATATGGGCTTTGTGCCGCCCGAAGAAGGGTTTCTTCAGGGATTGCGCGATATCACCCGCGCAGCCGGGTCGCTGCTCATCTTCGATGAGGTGATGACCGGCTTCCGCGTGGCCCCCGGGGGAGCGCAGTCGGTCTGGAACCTTGACCCGGACCTGACCTGTCTGGGGAAGGTCATCGGGGGAGGGCTGCCGGTGGGAGCCTATGGCGGCAGGCGCGTGATTATGGAGAAGGTGGCCCCTGCCGGCCCGATGTACCAGGCCGGGACGCTCTCGGGCAACCCGCTGGCGATGGTCGCCGGGTTGGTCACGCTCCAGCAGTTGCGCCGCGAAGGGGTGTTCGCTCAGATTGCCGAACGGACCGCAGCGCTTGCGGAGGGGCTGCGTACTGCGGCAGAGGAGGCCGGTATCCCCCTCCAGGTCGGGCACCTGGGCAGTATGTTCGGGGCCTACTTCCTGCAAGAAGCGGGGCAGCGCATCACCGACTACCGCAGCGCTCGCCAGTATGCCGACCCGCAGCGATACGCCCGGTTCTTCTGGAGCATGGTTGAGCGGGGGGTCTACCTCGCACCCTCGCAGTTTGAGGCCGGTTTCGTCAGCGTGGCCCACGGGGAGGCGGAAATCGTTGCGACGGTGACGGCAGCACGTGAGGCGCTGGCAGAGGTGAAGGGGTAGGTGAGGAAAAGCGTGGAGTGGGAATGATGAGAATGCTGAGAATGATGAACGTGCGCCTCTGGTCTTCGTCCAGATTGACCGCCCTGCTTCTCGTGAGCGTGCTGGTCATCATCCTGTTCACGGGGCAGCCCGTCTCGTCGGCGCAGCCAGACCAGGTGGGCTTTTTTGGCCTGAACACGTACATCACGGGGTTGGAGCGCAACCTGAACGATGGCCCGGATGGGATTGCGCACCTGGTCAACCTGGGGCGCGAGGCGGGAGCCGGGTGGGCCCGCGAAGAACTGAGTTGGGCCAATATGGAGCCGGGCACGAAGGGTATCTTCACCTGGGGCCACTACGACACGCGCATCCTCCAGCTTGCCGAGGCCGGCTATGGCATTGTCGGAATGCTGCTGACCACGCCGGAGTGGGCCCGCAAGGGCGAGTGCGCCGGGAGCTACTGGTGCCCCCCCGCCAACCCCCAGGACTACGCCGATTTTGTGCGGGCCATCGTGGAGCGCTACGACGGCGACGGGCACGACGACGCGCCTGGCTCCCCCCGTGTCGCCGCCTGGCAAATCTGGAACGAGCCGAACTACCAGGAGACGTGGCCCGGCTCGTCCGAAGAATACGGACGCTTGCTGGTGGCGGGCTACGCGGCAGCGAAGGCGTCCGACCCGACCGCGGTGGTGGCGACCGGTGGTATTTATGTCTACGACGGCAGCCACGGTATCAGCTTCCTCGGCAACGCTCTGGACGCCGTACCGGAAGCCTACCAGAGCTTCGACGTGCTGGCCATCCACCCCTTCATGCCCGACGTTCCCCCCGACCATACGCACGTTCCGGGCAGCCCCCACATGCCCCAGATCATCACCATGTGGGGGCGTATCTGGAATACGCGCAACTGGATGGGGCAGCGTGGGTTTGGCGACCGCCCGCTCTGGATTACCGAGGTGGGATGGACGACCTGCACCCCCGACCGTGGCTATTGCAGTGATGAGATCCGAAAAGATGAGCAGCAGCAGGCGAACTACCTGGTCCGCACCCACGCCATCGCGCTGGCGCTTGGTGTGCAGCACCTCAGCGCCTTCCAGTTTGAAGATAAGTTCGACGGGGAGGCGGGGAACTACTGGCAGGAGATGGGCATCGTTGACACCAGGGGGAACGGCTACCGCAAGAAAGCGGCCTATACTGCCTACCAGGTGATGGCCCACCTGCTCGCCGGGGCAGCGTTCGAGGGGTTCGGCCCGGCCAACACCTATACGTTCAACGAGGGCAACCCCTATGGTGCCAACCCCGAAGCCCGCTATCACCTGCGCTTCCGGCGGCCTGATGGGGCGCTGGTTGATGTGCTGTGGAGAAACCGCGGCACGGAGCAGGTCACGGTGCTGCTTGAGCCGGGTCTCCAGGCCGAGGTGATCACCCGAGACGGGCAGCACACCCCCGCCGCCGGGTCGGTCACGCTGGTGGTGGGGGAGGAGCCGGTCTATGTGCATCAGGCGGCCTCCCTGATACCGCCTGCCAGTATCCAGCTGTACCTTCCCTTTGTGTGGCGGTGATTCCCCCCCCCTCCCGGAGATCTCAGGATTTCACGATCTCCGGGAAGGGACTTCAGGACCTCAGGACCGCGGGACCTCATCTCATCACCTCATCATCCCCGGAGGGGATGATGGCGGCTGTCTCTGACATAGCCGCCTGCTCCTGGATTTTCCCCTCACCTGTTCCGGGTATCATCTGGTATAATGAAGGAACAGCCATTGTATGCTCCTTTCCGGGGCAAGGAATAAGGAACGCCGAGTCGAGGGACCCCGAGGATGTAACTGCCTGGTACCTCTCCCCGGTACCAGGATAGACCAGGGTTTGCTAGTTTCTCAATTTGAGAAATTTGAGAAAAAGGAGAAAATAAATGAATGACGCTGCTGCGATAGCTAGAAGCTGGACCGAGGATGAGCGATGGAAAGGTATCGTTCGTCCGTACAGCGCCGAAGATGTGCTCCGACTGCGCGGTTCTTTTTCGATTGAATATACGCTTGCTCGCATGGGGGCCGAGCGGCTGTGGCACCTGCTCCACACCGAGCCATATATCCACGCGCTGGGGGCCCTGACCGGCAACCAGGCCATGCAGCAGGTACGGGCCGGGCTGAAGGCCATCTACCTGAGCGGGTGGCAGGTGGCGGCGGATGCGAACCTGGCCGGGCAGATGTACCCCGACCAGAGCCTCTACCCCGCCAACAGCGTGCCCGCCATTGTGCGCCGTATCAACCAGACGCTCCAGCGGGCCGACCAGATTGACCACGCCGAAGGCAACCATGAGACCCACTGGTTTGCCTCGATTGTGGCCGACGCCGAGTCCGGGTTTGGCGGCTCGCTGAATGTGTTCGAACTGGTCAAGGCGCTGATAGACGCGGGAGCCGCCGGAGTCCACCTGGAAGACCAGCTTTCGTCCGAGAAAAAGTGTGGTCACATGGGCGGGAAGGTATTGCTGCCCACCCAGACGGCTATCCGGAACCTGGTGGCGGCGCGGTTGGCCGCAGATACCATGGGCGTTCCCACCATCGTGGTGGCGCGGACAGACGCCGACGCCGCGACCCTCATCACCAGCGACGTGGACGAACGCGACCAACCCTTCATCACGGGTGAGCGCACGATGGAAGGGTTCTACCGCATCCGAAGCGGGATTGAAACCGCCATCGCCCGCGGGGTGGCCTACGCGCCCTATGCGGACATGGTCTGGTGCGAAACATCGGAGCCAGATATCGAACAGGCGCAGCGGTTTGCCGAAGCCGTGCATGCGCAGTTTCCAGGGAAGCTGCTGGCCTACAACTGCTCGCCATCGTTCAACTGGAAAAAGAAACTCAGCGATGAGCAGATTGCCAGCTTCCAGCGCGAAATTGGCGCGATGGGCTACAAGTTCCAGTTTGTGACGCTGGCCGGGTTCCACAGCCTGAACTACAGTATGTTCAACCTGGCCTACCACTACAAGGACCACGGCATGGCGGCCTATTCTGAGCTTCAGCAGGCCGAATTTGCCAGCGAAGCCCGCGGATATACCGCCACGAAGCACCAGCGCGAGGTGGGCGCTGGCTACTTCGATGAGGTTTCGATGGTCATTTCTGGCGGGCAGTCCAGCACCACCGCCTTGAAAGGCTCGACCGAAGAAGCCCAGTTCTAGCACTGCTCTGCCCGAAGGAACCGGGCCCGGGCAGCACCCCCAGAACCTCCCTCGGGCCTGGAGCCGGGGGGGGTTGCTTCCAGGCAAACGGTTGGGGATCACCCGGAGCGAAGCTGAAGTTACGGATATGCCCCTGCCCATCCTGGCAGGATACGGTTTGTTGAATGAGTAACGGTTCATGGCTGACAACGCCCCCCAAAACGCGACCCACCCCTCGAACCCATCGAGACGGAAACGCCCCAACCCGGCCCCGCGCCTGACGATGTTGTACGTCCTGGCCCTGAGCGCGGTAGCCGTGCTGTCGGTCATCGCGCAGGTGCTCATCCAGACCGTGCTTTCGCAGCAGTCTGCCGACTCACGGGTTGTCAACATTGCCGGGCAGCAGCGTATGGTCAGCCAGCGCTTGAGCAAGGCGGCCCTGGCAATCCAGGCGACTACCGACCCGCAGGTGTGCCAGTCCCGCGTGACCGAGCTTCGGACGGCTGTCACCATGCTGGAGCACCTGCACCGGGGCTTGCAGCATGGCGACCCGGCCCTTGGGCTGCCCGGACGGAACAGCCCCACCGTCCGGCTGATGTTTCAGAAGCTCGAACCCTCCTACCAGGCCATACGCGAGGCGGCCCGCCAGATGCTCGACCGGGCCGACGAGGTGGGCGAGGGGGATGTCTGCTCAGCGCCGGTGGACCTCTCCCCCTTCATTCGGGAAATCCTGAAGCACGAACCCACGTTTCAGCAGCACATGAACTCCATGGCCTTTCAATATGACCTGGAGGCCAGAGAACGGGTCGCTCTGGCACGGCGGCTCGAACTGACCGTGCTCGGGGTAACGCTCGGGGTGCTGTTTTTCGAGGCCGTGTTCGTCTTTCGTCCGTCGGTGGGCGAAATCCGTCAGACCCTTGCCGAGGTGAAACAGGCAGAGCGGCAGCTTGCCCGCGCCAACGCCGACCTGACGGTGGCGCTGCAAAAGACGCAGGACGCCACCCGTGCCAAGTCGGATTTTCTGGCGGTAATGAGCCACGAGATTCGCACCCCCCTGAGCGCCGTTATCGGGATGACGGACATCCTCCTTGAGACGCCGCTGACCTCCGAACAACGTGAATATGCCGACACCGTGCAGACCAGCAGCCGGTCCCTGCTCGGGATTGTCAACGGCATTCTGGACCTGTCGAAGATTGAGGCCGGGCAGCTTGAGATGGAATGCCAACCCCTTGACATCCGCCAGTGCGTCCAGGAAGCCCTGGATATTGTGGTTCCCCGGGCGGCAGACCGAGAGCTTGAGTTGATCTCGTTTGTTGACCCCGACGTTCCCTACCTGGTGGTCGGCGATGTGACCCGCCTCCGCCAGATCATGGTCAACCTGCTCGGGAACGCCGTGAAGTTTACCGAACGGGGTGAGGTGGTGATGTTCGTCGGGGAGCAGGAATCGGGGGTCGAGGGTCGGGGACCCGGGGAGACCCCCGACTCCTCACCCCGTCACAATGTGCATGTGGCTGTGCGCGACACGGGTATTGGCATCCCCCCAGACCGTCTCGAACGCATCTTTCAATCGTTCAGCCAGGTCGATGTTTCGACCGTGCGGAAATATGGGGGCACCGGCCTGGGATTGACCATCAGCAAGCACCTGGTGGAGCAGATGGGCGGCACGATAGGGGTTGAGAGCGAGGTAGGGAAGGGGTCAACGTTTCACGTGACCATCCCGATGGAGGTGGCCCCTGAGCCGCTGCCCGACTATCTTCAGCCAGCGCAGCCCCATCTGGCTGGTCGGCAGGTGCTCGTGGTTGACGATAATGACACCAGCCGCCTGCTGCTGAGCCGGTACCTTGCCGCGTGGCACATGGGGCCGTGGTCGGTCGGGTCGGCGGGCCGAGCGCTGGAACTGCTGCGCCAGGGTGAGCGGTTCGATATAGCCATCCTGGATATGGATATACCCGACCTGGATGGTATCACCCTCTCTGCCGTCATCCGCGAATACGAGCACGCACGAGCACTCCCCCTGGTCATCCTGACTTCGCCAGGGGTGCGCGTGGAGGGGATGTACGAAACCGATGTTGCCGCGTTTCTGAGCAAACCGGTCAAATGGCCGCGTTTGTATCATGTGCTGGTAGGGATTTGCACCGGGCGCTCCCTGCGTCGGCAGGACTCCCCGGCTCAGGAATATGTCAACCCGCAGATGGCAACCCTTCACCCCCTGCGTATCCTGCTGGCCGAAGACAACCCGGTCAACCAGAAAGTGGCGCTGCACATGCTGTCCAAGCCGGGCTATCGGGCCGATGTTGCGGCGAACGGGTGGGAGGTGCTGGAAGCCCTGAAACGCCAGGTATATGATATGATTCTGATGGATATTCAGATGCCGGGGCTGGACGGGATAGAGACCACCCGGTACATCCGACAGCAATGGTCAACGGAGCAGGCTCCTCCTCCCCGCATTGTGGCGCTCACCGCCAGCGCCCTCCAGGATGACTGCGAGCGGTTTCTGGAGGCGGGGATGGACGACTACCTGAGCAAGCCGATTCGCCTGAAGGAGCTTGTGGCGGTGCTGGAGCGCTGCCAGTCGCGCCACACCCTGCCAGATGGCGGGGAAGAACTGAGGTTTCCGTGCGAGGGGAAGAGCGAGAATGGCCCGGTGGTTGACCCCGAAGTGTTGGAACAGCTTGGGGGCATGATGGGGGAGCAGGCGGACGAGCAGGTGCAGGAACTCAAGGACCTGTTTCTGAACAATACGGGGCGGCTCCTGGATGCCATGGACGAAGCGCTCAAGCAGCGGGATGCGCAGCAACTCCGCTATGCGGCGCACACCCTCAAATCAACCAGCGCGACCGTCGGAGCCGTGCGGCTTTCGGCGCGGTGTGCCGGGCTTGAGCGGCAGGCCCGTCAGGGGCGCTTCGAGGGAGCTGAAGAGCGCGTTGAGCAGATAAAGCGCGAGTTCGAGCGTGTCTTCGAGGTGTTCACCGTCTGATGATGAGCGACGATTGACCGGTGATGAGGGCTGAACGGTTGAACGGTTGAACGGTTGAACGGTCTTTACGAGGAGAGAAAGGGAATAGGGAATGAACCATTATCAGGATCAGGAACAGGCAGGTCTGAAACAGCGGCTCTTTCTCCAGATGCGATGGTTTTATCTGGTGCTGGTGTTCGGGGTGCTCCTGGGGGCGTGCAGCGTGATAGGGGCGGCTCCTTCTATCCAGCCGCTCC
>DAOTUF010000042.1:0-2568 GCA_034437495.1 Chloroflexaceae bacterium
ATCCCCACCCCGTCGCCCACCCCAAGCCCGACGCCCATTCCGACCGTGACGCCCGTGCCTTCCTATATCGTGAACGCGCCGGCCCCGCTCTATTCGAGCGGCAAGCATATCATTGTGAGCCTGAGCCAGCAGTGGCTCTATGCGTTCAATGGGAATGAACTGGTATTCACCGCGCCGGTCTCGACCGGGCGGAGCGGCTTCGATACGCCGACGGGGAATTTTGCTGTTTACCTCAAGGTACCGCGGCAGACGATGAGTGGGACCATTCGGGGTGAATATTATCGTGTGCCCAACGTCCCCCACGCGATGTACATTGTCGGGGATGTGGCGATGCACGGTACCTACTGGCACAACCAGTTCGGGTCAGGGGTGCGGATGAGCCACGGGTGCATCAACCTGCCGCTCAACTCTGCGGCGTGGCTCTATAGCTGGGCCCCCCTCGGCACCCCGGTGCAGGTGCGCAACTAAACCCTTCCGGAAACAGGAAAGGGGGAGGGGCAGGTTTCTGCCCGGTCCCTCCCCCCTGAACCCCCTCCTCTGTGCTACAATACTCTCAGCGTGAGAGTAAAGACCAGGGGGAACAGCGTTTCACCAAAGCAGGAAACCTGACCATTCTGGCCATGCCACCTTGTTCCATCGTTCGTAGCTTCACAGGAGGGAAAAGGGATCCTTATGATTGAAACACACCAGCTTGGAAAGCAGTTCGGGACCTTCCACGCCGTACGCGATCTGTCGCTCACGATACGCCCGGGCGAAGTGCTGGCGCTGCTCGGCCCCAACGGAGCCGGCAAGACCACCACCGTCCGGATGCTCAGTGCCATTCTCAAGCCCACCAGCGGGTGGGCGCGGGTCGGGTCGCACGACGTAGTGGAGGAGGCGCGAGTGGTGCGAAGCAAGGTCGGGTTGCTCACGGAATACCCCGGCCTCTACAACCGCATGAATGCCCTGGAGTACCTGCAATTCTTCGGAACGCTGATGGGGATGGATGGAGCGGCCTGCTACCGGCAGGCCGAACTGCTGTTGAAGCAGTTTGACCTGTGGGAAGTTCGCACGAAGCGCCTTGACAGCTATTCGAAGGGGATGCGGCAGAAAATTGCCCTGGTGCGGGCGCTCATCAACAACCCGCCCATCCTGTTCCTTGATGAGCCAACCACGGCGATGGACCCCCAGAGTGCCCGCATGGTGCGCGATGCCATTGGCGAACTCCGCGCCGCCGACCGCACCATTTTGCTGACGACCCACAACCTGCCCGAAGCAGAATACCTGGCCGACCGCATTGCCATCATCCGTCAGGGAACGATCATTGCCGAAGGCACGATGAACGAACTGATGCGGCAACTCCTGGGCGCTTCCATCTGGGAAGTGCGCCTGGCCACCCCCGACGAACGCTTGCCCGAGCTGCTGCGCGACCTCGTGACGCTCGAAGAAGCAGGGCCGGAGGTGGTGCGCTATCGCTGTGCCCACCCCCAGGCGCTCAATCCCCAGATTATCACCCGCCTGACCGAACACGAACTTGCGCTTCTTTCCATCGCGGAAGTGCCGCGCAGCCTGGAGCAGGTCTATCTCCACATTGTGCGCGAGCAGGCCGGGGCCGAACACCGCACGCTGGAAGAAGAGGTGGCTGAATGGCGCGAAGGAAAGGCCGCTCAGGTGCGAGACGATGCGCAGGGACCGGCCCCCTCCTCAGCCGCCAACCGATCGACCTCCGCTTCGAGACGGAAAGAGGTGGCGTCATGAGCGTGGGAGCCGTATCGACCATTACCCGCCGCGAAGTACGCGAGATGGCGGGGGACTGGCGCATTATGCTGCCTATCTTTCTGCTGACCTTTATCCTCCCGCTCATGCTGGTGGGCGCATCGTCGCGGCTCATCAACTTCGTCGTGGTCGAAAACGATGTGCTGGCGCAACGCCTGATCCCCTTTATGATTTTGCTGGTAGGGTTTATCCCTTCCAGCTTTTCGCTAATTACCGCGCTGGAGTCCTTCGTGGGCGAGCGCGAGCGCAACAGCCTGGAGTCCCTCCTGGCCATGCCCATCTCCGACCACGACCTCTACGTCGGCAAGCTGATTTCCTCGCTGATTGCGCCGCTGCTCTCAAGCTATATCGCCATGCTCCTGTTCGGCTTTATGCTCTACGCCGTTGACCCCGTGCTCTACTTTGGAGCCATCACCACCACCCGCCTGGGGCTGCTCTTCCTGAGCATCGGCCTGATGTCGCTGACGATGGTGGCGGGGGCGGTGGTCATCTCCAGCCACATCAGCAGCATCCGCGCCGCCAACCTGATGTCCAGCTTCATCCTCGTTCCGATGGCGCTGGTCGTCCAGATGGACGCTATCCTGATGATCAATGGCCGGTGGGATGTGATGTGGGTGGCGGGGGCCGGGCTGCTGGTGCTGGCCACCCTGCTCGTGCGCCTGGGGCTGATTACCTTCAACCGGGAGGGCATTCTTTCGCGGGAGCATCAGCAGGCATCCGACCACGCCTTTTCCCGCTTCTTCACTATCCCCACCATCTCCACCATCCTTTCCCGCTGGCGGCCATCCGCCGACGCTGCCTCCCCCCCCCCCC
>DAOTUF010000043.1:0-6333 GCA_034437495.1 Chloroflexaceae bacterium
GGTGTCCATCACGAACGGGAACTGTTCTCGCTTGATGCGGTTAAACTCGGTTTTCAGGTCGCCGACGAGCGGGAGGTTGGTCTGGGCTTTCCAGGCTTCGCGCATGAACGCCACCGCCCAGTTCCAGGCAAAGCGGGCATTCCCTGCGGCCTGCCGAAAATACGGCTCCTGCTCAGGGGCCGGGTTCAGTCGGATCTTGTGTGCTCGTCGGATAGTGCGCATTCTGAGTACTCCTGTTCACTTTCGGGTAGGTTTGGCCCATCTAGCTCTACCTCCTCAACACCCAGGGATACGGAACCCGGCGGGTGAAGATCCTCAAGTATCGTGAGATCGTTAGAGTGTTAGAGTGTTTGCTTTCCTCGCATCCTATCACGGATCGGGCAATCACTCAAGTAGCGGCCTCTTTGGCATGGCAGAAGGCTCACCGCGTCACCGTCAGCAGCTTCCGTTCCGCCTCCGTGCCCGGCTGCGGGAAGGTCTTGCGTCGTTCGACCAGGCAGGTCACGGCAACCAGCAGCAGCAGCAGCATACCATAGAACTTGTAGGATACGCCGATGACCGTCAGCCCTCCCAGGACCTTGTTGGTATAGAAGCTCCACTGGTTGCCATAGGAGATGAGCGCGTAGGAGCCACCGAGCAGCGCTGCCCGCCAGAGCGGGAGACCGCGATGGCTCGCACAGAGCAGGACTCCGGCAAAGGTCAGAATGACAATGGTCTGGTAGTGTATCCAGGCCGCCGGGACGACCAGCACCATCAGCAAGGCAAACAGGCCAAATTGCAGCACATAGCGGCCACTGGTCCGCTCGGTCGGGCGCAGCGCGAGCAGGGCCGCCAGCGCCACCCCCGACCCGAAGATGATGCGCGTCCAGGTCATCACCGGGAGGTAGGCGTAGATTTCGGCAGTGATGTCGGGGGCAAAGATACGGCTCAAGAAGCCATTGAATGTCTGGTTTTCGACCCACGCCGTCCCCCCGGCGATATTGGGAAGCACTTCGTAGAGGTAGAGGTAGTGCATCTCCCACCCCATGACTATCATCGCCACCCCGTTGAGCACGAGCATGGCCACGACAAAGCCCACCAGCGCCCGCCACTGGAGCTTGACCACGAAGAAGACCAGCAGCAGCGCCGGGTAGAGCTTGAAGAGCGTTCCGAGCGCCACGGCCACCCCCGCCACCGTGTCGTGACCACGCTGCGACGCTACCAGCGCAATGGTCAGCAGCAGCAGCAGCACCACATCAATCTGTCCGTAGGCCACGGTGTCAGCAAGCGGACGCATAGAGAAGAGCATCACCAGACCCACCCCGAGGGGCGACACGAGCCGGATGGCAAACCCGCGCACCATGATGAGCAGGACCACCGATATCAACGTCATGTTGATGATGCGGTGCCAGAAGAGGATAGTCAGGCCGTCCTGTTCGGCAAAGGGGACAAAGAGCATGCCATAGAAGGGCGGGACCTTGAACACATGCCCGAAGTGGTTTTCATGCACCGCAGTCAGGTCATAGAGCGACCCGCCATGGAGCCAGTTGCGGGCCCCTTTGAAGAGTATCCAGAAGTCGGGGGCACTGCGCCCGAGCCAGGGGTCCACCAGGGTTGCCAGGCCGATGAGCGCGGCCAGCGCGAGGGTACCGGGGAGCAGGATGGCCCAGGCAGGACGGATGGCGGCGCTGACCAGCACAAAAACGAAGCCAATCGCAATACAGGCAAAGGCCATACCGCTGTGGTCCATCACAAACTCGAGCATGACTACCAGGCGGGCAACAGCGGCCAGCGCCAGCACCAGCAGCACGAGCCGTGGCCAGTGGTGCAGGCTTCTGCCATCGGTCAGGATGGCCCCCCCCACCGCACCGAGCACCAGGGCCACCCCGGCGACCCAGAGGATGGGCGGGTAGGGAGCCACGGAAGAAACCCCGTCGGCGGTCATGATGAGTTGGTAGACTGGCATGAGCCAGCAGGCAACCCCCATCAGGATGGGGATTCGGGAGGTTGCTATCCAGGAGCGCCTTCCTGGAGCCTCTTTCATGAGCTGCGCAATGATGCCGTAGACGGCTCCCAACCCGGCCAGGGCCGCCAGCCGCATGGTGTAGGGCGCAATCTGCATGGGCAGGAGCACGAGCGCCACCCCCAGGCCAGCCACCAGGCCAACCGAAGCCGGCCACGCCAGCCAGCGCGGGGAGCTTATTCCCCGCATGAATACGTAGAATGCCGTGCTCAGCATCAGAAAAGCCGCTATCTGCCAGGAGGGAGGCAGCAGAGGAAACCCGCCGCCGGGCTTGAGCCAGGGTGCGACTGGCCAGTCCAGGGGGAAAGGGGGAAAGCCGACCGTTGGACGGAGGCTGGCCCCAACCAGGACAAACCCGAGCGGTCGCGGGTCATCCTCCGGGGTGACGGTGGTGCTGTGCAAAAATAGGGGGACACTCCACCCGGGGCGGTCCTGGGGGGGGAGCAGCACGCGGTAGGAACGACTTTCCCGCGAGGGCACAAATGACAGCAGGGTGCGCGCTCCGGTTCTGAGCGTGACATTCGGGTGGTCTGCCAGCGTGCGGGGGTAGTGGTTCATCATGTGGATGCTGAGGATGAGCGGCGTATGGGCGGCGGGAGGGGGCAGGTCGAGCCGGGTCTGCTCGCGGGTCCAGCGCATAAGCTGGCCGGTGTCTTCCAGGGGTTCTCGTTCGTGGGTTCCCTGGACAAACCGCTGGTCGCGGGGGCCAACGGTGACACGCATAGCTCCAACATACTGATAGGCAACGACCACCAGCACCAGCGTGCATACCAGCAGGGTTGGAATGGGCAAAAGGCAGAAGAACCTGACAATTCTTGCTTTCATAATTTCTCCCCTGGAATTCTCTGGAAGATTTTGTGCGTCTGATACGATGGTGGTATTGTAGGGGCAGTGGTGCGGAGCGTCAATCAGTGGGGGGGGAATAGGCGACAAATCCAGACCACCAGTGCGAGGGCATGGGGTGCTTCCACATCAAGAAATCTTTTGGTGATGGCTTGCCCCATTGGTTTCCCCGGTTCTCGTTGCCAGGCCAGCCAGGTATGGACACGCGCTTTGCGGTCATCCGCTGAAATGCTCCAGTGTTCCGCTGTGCTGGTTGTCTGGCATCAGCCAGATACCAACATTCGGAAGTTCTTGGTAAGCGTTCAGGGGGGGGTAAGTGTAAAATCCCCATTGCAAAGCCAGGTCGTTGTTTAGCACGGCATCCTGAAAGCCTTTTGTAACCAGAACGACATGTTTTGTGCCAGGGCTTCATGCTATCATACCCTTCAGGTACGGTTCAATAGTGTCTGAGAAGACCCGTTTTCTCCTCGAAAGCGGGTCTTTTATCCGATGACCTGGTTATCCTGTTCTTGCGGTCCCATCCCGTGTGCTGTCTGGAGGCGTCTTCATGATAATGGTCGATTCCATTGCCCACAACCCCTACATTGCCGGGCGAAAATTGAGCCAGCCCGATGGCTTTTTTGGACGTGAGGATATCTTTTACCTGGTTGAGCGGGAGCTGGCCCTCCCCGACCAGAACGCCGTGGTGCTGTTTGGGCAGCGCCGCATTGGTAAGACCTCTATTTTGCTGCAACTCAAGGCGCGTCTTGCCACAGATCGGTTCTTACCGGTCTACTTCGACCTGGTCGACCACACCCGCAAACCCCTGGGGCAGGTGTTGTTCAAACTGGCTTCGACCATGGCCGCCGAAGTCGGGAAGGCACCGGGCAGCCCCGATGCCTTCGACGATGAAGGCCGCTTCTTTCGGCAGAAGTTTCTCCCCGCCTTCTACAAAGCCCTGGGGGACGAGCGCCGCCCGGTGCTCCTGTTCGATGAGTTTGATGTGCTGGATACCTCGACCGAAGAGCGGCTGCCCTACCCCGCGGCCCCGCGGGTCTTCTTCCCCTACCTGCGCGAACTGCTGGAGGGGGAGCCGCGCCTGGGCTTTGTCTTCGTCATCGGGCGCAAGGCCGACGACCTCTCCATCGAAATGAAAGCCCTCTTCAAAGCCGCCGCCTACAAGCGGGTTTCGGTGCTGGACGAGTCCGACGCTCGATCCCTCGTGACGACCGCCGAGCGAGCAGGAACCCTGACCTTCACCGAAAAGGCGGTGGAGCACATTCTATCGCTCACTGCCAGGCACCCCTATTTCATCCAGTTGTTGTGCCGGACCATCTGGAGCAACGCCCACGCCGACCGTCCGGAGAACGTGCCGACCATCGACCTGCCCGAGGTGGACGCCGCTATCCCCGGGGCGCTGGAGGCCGGGCAGAATGTGTTTGAATGGATCTGGGATGGGCTGCCCCCGGCGGAACGCGTGATTTTCGCGGCCATCGCCAGCGCCACCGACGAGCAGCGCATCCTGACGCGGGACGAAATCCAGAACATCCTTCAATACCACGGTATCCGCATCCTGATAGGCGAGCTTGACCAGGCTCCCAATGTGCTGGTCGAATGGGAGATGCTGCGGTGCGAGCAGGGAGGCTATGGCTTTTTTGTCGAGTTGCTGCGCCGCTGGATAGCCAGCCGCAAGCCCCTGCCCCGCGTGAAGGAAGAGCAAAACCGCATCGTGCCGCTGGCCGATACGCTCTACCAGGCGGGAAATGGCTTCTACCAGCAGGGCGATATGGACAACGCCAGAAATCTCCTGGGGCAGGCGCTCAACCTCAACCCCAACCACCTGAAGGCGCGGCTGCTGCGGGCCCGAATCCTCCGCGAACGGAACCGGCTGGATGAAGCTATCCGCGAACTGGAAGAAGCCTGCCGCTACGATGAGGATGCCGCTTGCTATCCGCTGGTGCAGACGCTCCTTCTCCGCGGGGAGATGCTGGAGCAGGAGGGCGACGAAGAGGGTGCCCGCCTCATCTATGAACGGGTGCTGCACCTGTCCCCCAACGAAGCGACCGCGCAGCAGCGCCGAACCGCCATCTGGGTGCAGCGCGGCGACCGCGCCCTGGAGGATGACGACCTGGATGCAGCCATGGCCGCCTACCAGGAAGGCGGAGTGACGGAGCGCGTCACCTACGTGGAGGTGTTGCAGCAGCAACGCGCCCTGGATGCTGAGATAGCCCGTGCCCGAAGCTGCGAAGCAGCGCAGGAGTGGGACCGCGCCATCGAGATTTATGACCATCTGGTCAGCCAGCACCCCGACAACCCCGAGCTTCACGACGCGCTGATAGAGGCCACAAACGCAAAGCGGCAAGCCGAACTGCAAGCGAAAGAGGCCGAAGCCCGCCACTACGAAGAGCGGGAACAGTGGGAAGCGGCTCTTTCCCTCTACGAATGGCTCATCGAGCAGGAACCGGGCGCAGAGCCGTGGCAGGAAGCGCTGGAGCGGGTGCGGGAGGAGCAGGCATTGAGCCAGCACTATACCCAGGGGGTTGGCGCAGTGAAGCAGAAACGATGGTCGCAGGCGCTCCAGGCGCTCACGGTGGTTATCACCATCCGCCCGGACTACAAAGATGCCGCCGACCTGCTGGCGCTGGCGGTGCAGGAGCAGCGCAAGGAACAGCGGGCCGGGTCGCGCCCGGCCCGTTCGCGGGTCGTGCGGTGGGTGCTGACCATGGTCCGCATTGTGGTGCTGGTGCTGCTCCTGGCGGGGGCGATGTATGTTCTGGGGATGGTGGGGATGACCCACCTGGCTCCGGTGGGGGCGCTGGTCGTGCTGCTGCGCCCGGGACCCCGCTCCCCGCTTGCTTGACGCACCTGCGGCCCTCTGGTATACTGCTTTGCTAAGAAAAGAAAAGCCTCACGGGAGCCTGGAGGTGCCGGGCTGAGAGGGTGGCCACATCCGCCGCCGACCGTCTGAACCTGATCTGGGTCATACCAGCGCAGGGAACGATGTGTGTTCATCGGGTACGATCAGAACACACCCCCTCAGCCTTTCGCATCGTTGCTACATGGCGTCTGGTGCTGTCACAGCGCTTCCGTGGGGACCTGACACCCGAAAGGAGCGTACGAAACGCGATGAACAAGCCCTCTGAACAGCACTCGCCCGCAACACCACTCTCACCAGCACCGTCACCTGACGGCCCCGACCAGAATCTTGACCTCGGTCGTTATGCCTTCCCATCCTCGCGCAAGGTGGTCGTCCCCGGCTCACGGCCCGATGTGCGCGTGGCCATGCGCGAGATTGACCTGAGTCCCACCCGCAACGCAGATGGGACCATTCGGGAGGAAAACCCCCCCTTGCGCGTCTACGACACCAGCGGCCCCTACACCGAACCAGGAGCGCGGATCCACCTTCAGGAGGGGTTGCCTCCCCTGCGCCTGCCGTGGATTCGGGAGCGTGCGGGGTACGACGAGCACCCCCCTGCGCCCGCCTCGGGACCGATGCCCGCCCGCCGAAC
>DAOTUF010000044.1:0-3969 GCA_034437495.1 Chloroflexaceae bacterium
GGGGCTGGCTCGCGCACCCCAGGGTATCGTGACCGGCTGAACGGAGCCTCGAAAGGCCAGGTCTGGTCATACCCGGCTTCCTCGCCGGAGCGTGCAAGCCGCCTGACTTCAGTCAGTGCGGTGTATGACTGGTCGGGCCTCCTTCCGTGATTTTTCTGTTTGCTTCTTCTCCGGGCTATCGCAAACACCCGGGTGCAGGATGGAACTATTGTACCACAGATACGCGCTGGCAGTGGTTGCACCTCGCCGCTTACCTCATCGGTAGCCTTCCGCCTGCAAGGTGAACAGCCGGGCGTAGTCTCCCCCGAGCGCCAACAACTCCTGGTGCGAACCAAGCTCTGCCAGTTGCCCGTGCTTCAACACCGCGATGCGGTCGGCCATCCGCACGGTGCTGAAGCGGTGGCTGATAAGGAGGGCGGTCTTCCCCTCGGTCAGTTCGTGGAAGCGCTGGAAAATCTCATACTCGCGTTCGGCGTCCAGCGATGCCGTCGGCTCATCGAGCACCAGAATCTCACTGTCCCGCATAAACGCCCGCGACAGGGCAATCTTTTGCCACTGCCCCCCCGACAACTCGTGCCCCTCGGAAAACCAGCGTCCGAGCATCGTATCGTAGTGCTGCGGGAGGGGGGCAATCACCTCGTCGGCTCCGCCACGCTCCGAAGCCGCCACAATGCGGGGTTCATTGTCCAGGGCATCTATCTGCCCGAAGCCGATATTCTCCCGCGCCGTGGCCTGGTAGTGGACGAAGTCCTGGAAGATGACCCCGATGCACGCCCGCACATCCTCCAGGCCATAGTCGCGCAGGTCTACCCCGTCGAGCAGAATAGCCCCCTCGGTCGGGTCGTAGAGGCGGGTGAGGAGCTTGATAAGGGTGGTCTTCCCGGCTCCGTTGGTTCCCACCAGGGCTAGCTTCTCCCCCGGACTGATACGCAGATTGATCCCTTGCAGGACCCACGAATCCTGGCCGGGGTAGCGGAAGGACACATTGCGAAATTCAATGCCCTGCGTGAGCGGGCGCGGGACGTGGCGCTGGTGCGACGAAGTTTCTACCTGGGGCTTCAAGTCCAGAAATTCGAACAGGTTGGTCATAAACAGGCCGCTTTCGTAGAGTTGGCCCAGGTTGTAGAACAACCCCTGAAAGATGGCCTGGCTCTGACGAAAGAGCGTGATGTAGAGGATCATGTCCCCCAGGGTGATGCGCCCGGCCACCGTCACCCACACAATCCAGGCATACGCTCCGTAGTAGCTGAAGGTGCCGAGCAACCCCCACCCGGTGCTGATCAGGCTGCGCCGTTTGGCCAACCGCTCATCTTCCAGGTAGAACTCCCAGAACAAATCCTGATAGCGCTTGAGCATCGGGTCGCCCAGACCAAAGAGCTTGATTTCCTTGGCGGTGGTATCTACCGTGAGCAGGTATTCGAGGTAGAACATCCGCCGAAACTCCGGTGCCCGCCACGTCAGCAGCCGGAAGTAGAGATTGCTATATTTGGTCTGGGCGATGAACAGAGGCATGGTCGCGCCGAAGAGGATGAACGCAATCAGGGGGTTGAACGCCAGCAAAATCGTGGCGAATGATGCCAGCGTTACGATGTTCTGGATGGTCAGAAAGCCCATATTGACGATGCTCAGAGCGCGTCTATCGGCTTCGCGGCGGGCGTTCTGGAGGCGGTCATAGAACTCGGCGTTCTCGAAGTAGCTCAGGTCGAGCGCCTGTGCCTGACGCATAATCGTGGCATTGATAGTATGGGACACCCGCGAATGGAGGATATGCTCAAGCAGCGTGCGTCCCTGGTTGAGCGCCGAACTGAGGGTCAGCAACCCGAACTCCAGGAGCAAGAAGGGCAGCACCGCCAGCAACCCGCGGTGCGGATCCATCCCGTCGGCGAGAGACTGGACCACCGTGTCCACGATGAGCTTGCCAACCCATGCCTGCGCAGCAGGCAGACCAGCCGAAAGCAGCGTGACGATGCCCATAGCAAGCGTTGCCGAGCGGTGCGCGTTCCAGACGAGGAGAAAAGAGCGGGGGATATTGCCATAGGCAGAACGAAGGTTGTTCCAGCGTGCTGCCCAGGTTTCCGGGGCGGTATCTGTTCGGGGGGGGCGAGGCCGTGATGATGACTTCATCGCCTACGAACGCCACTTGCGGCAAGTGATGGTGGTTCCGACCCCGGCTTGTGTCTGAATATCGAATTCGTCCATCAACCGTTTGGCTCCGGGCAATCCCATCCCCATCCCGCGGGAGGTGCTATAGCCATCCTGGAGGGAGAGATCGATGTCCGAGATACCCGGCCCCTGATCTTCGCACACAATTTCAATCCCCCGGCGGGTTCCTCGATCAATCTCCCGAACGGTCACGCTCCCGGAGCCAGCGTAGAGAAAGATGTTTCGAGCCAGTTCACTGACCGCTGTGGCAATGCGGGCCTGGTCAATCGGGCCAAACCCGAGCGATTTGGCGGTATCCCGAGCCAGCGTGCGGGCAATGACAATGTCCAGGTCACTGCGGATTACTGCTGCCTTAGCCTGTGTCATTCCCTTGCTCCTCCTCCTCAGCCCGAATGACCTGGTGCTGCATCATGGCCAACCCTTTTTCGAGGTTGAGTGCGGTCATGACGTTGGGCAATTCTAACCCCAGTTCAACCAGCGTGATAGCAACGGCGGGCTGCAATCCGGTCAGGATCACGCGGGCCCCCATCAGACCGGCCATGGCCGCAATGTCTGCTATCATGCGCCCGATGAAGCTGTCAACCACATCAATAGCAGTTAAATCAATGATGACCCCACGGGCCTTGGTCTCATGGATCTTCTGGAGCAAATCATCTTTGAACTGGACAGCGGAAGCGTCGTGAAGTGCGACTTGAATGGATGCGATCAGGACCTCTTCAACTTTGAGAATAGGGATACGAAGACCACTGCTATTCACCTATTCCTCCTCTATCCCCATGGTGGGGTCATCGGCGGACGACGGATACCCTCTCTCGCCTATCGCAGTTCCCTGACGATGAAAGATAAAGAGCCGTGTGACGAGCCTGGTGGCCGGTTTGCTGCTATGGAGCATCGTAGGAACCCCAGGTTGCACCACTGCTTCATAATAGCAGAAACCCCAACTGGTTGCAAGATGAGGGTGCGGGGCGTGCAAGATGAGATTTAAGGGAGAGCGCGGGAGGAGGAAGAAGAAGAAGAGGGAGAAGAGGAAGAGAAGGACAAAGCCGGGGGAGAGCGCCGGGGTGACGGGGAAAAAGACCTCCCTCCCTCCTTCAGCAAGCCAACCCGGGGGGTGGCCGGTGAAGGGAGAAGGAGGGAGAACCGTGAACCGGACCGTTTAGTAGTGCCACCACCCGTACAGATTGCTCAGGTCGGTGACATTCCAGACCTGGCGGTGCAATTCTTCCTTGCCGGTGTAGAACTCATCCTGAATTTCAACGCGCGGGCGGAACTTGCCGGTGAACGTCGAGTAGGCCCACCAGAACAGAAAGAGCGTCAGGACCACTGCCACAACCCAGACACCAATCAGGAATCCGTTGTAGATGATGTCAGTAGGCACCATGTACGTGAGTTTCCCATGGGCACCCATCGCAACCTCCTCGCTTGTACAATGCTTTCAAATAAACACCTCAACTACACTCCCCTCGTCCCGCGTCCCAGAACGGGAAGAGCATAGAATACTCCTCTATTATATCGCATGGTGTGTTTCTTTGCAATAGGGGTCTGTTGTCTATAAGTCACAGTGCCAGGGACCGCGAGAAGGGATGAAAATCTCTATGCTATAATGGGTACGGTATTCATCATGCGTACCGTAATCCGTTGTTGTGCTATTCACCTGGTCATACACCGCACTGACTGAAGTCAGGCGGCTTGCACGCTCCGGCGAGGAAGCCGGGTATGACCAGACCTGGCCTTTCGAGGCTCCGTTCAGCCGGTCACGATACCCTGGGGTACGCGAGCCAGCCCCAGGCCCTATCGCTGGTGGTT
>DAOTUF010000045.1:0-2566 GCA_034437495.1 Chloroflexaceae bacterium
AGTATAGCACACGCTGACGGAGGGGGAGCCTGATGCAGCCATAGAACCCCCATCCTCCCAAAAAAAATTTTGCCCTGGGCAAGGGGGTAGCCCCCCTTGCATCCCCCCAGTTCGATTCTGGGGGGCACGCCCCCCAGACCCCCCAGAAAAGCAGCAGCGCAGAAAACAGGTAGGACTTTCGCTTGAGTACCTCAAATAGCACAAATACGCGGGTTGCGCAGTTCGGCTCGCAAGCAATCGCGGAACAAGTCGGTGCGCACCTGATACAGCGTTTTGCCCAGTTCTACCGCCTTCACTTTTAAGGAGAGCCAGGCATGATAACAACAGGCCAGATGATTGCGTTGCGACCGTCCCGTGCGGCACTGGCACTTCGCGCTGCCCGTCAGTTGCTTCAGGCCCCGATGCAGGTTCTCGACATCTCACCGCACGTCGTTCGCGTCTTGAGCGACCTGCGCCGTCACTGCCGAGTCCAGGTCATTCGTGATGACCCAGTCAATGTCACCGTTTGTGGCAACCAGCTTGAACAACCGCACCGGAAAGGGCACTTTCTGCAACCGCACGACCACGCCGTGCGTCATGCGTTCCGGGGTCCAATCGATGTCCTCCAGGCCGATGGAGCCGTCTTCCTTCGTCAGACTTACCCGCCGATTCTGCTTGATGGTGGGGTAAAACGTACGCCCCAACCGATGCACCAGCTTGAGATTGTCTGCCGAGGCATACCAGGTGTCAAACAGGATGGTCTGGGACTGCAACTGCTTGTCGGCAACCGCGGCGATCAGCATCTCCCGAAAATGGTCGTTTTTGGTCTTGCCATCGGCATCGGGCGCATAGATGCGGTCATCGACGGGAGAGAAATCGTCCTCCGTGCCCGTGCTATGCACGAGGTTGACCACGCCAATGCCGCGCACCAGACCGCGTTCTGCCCCACTGTATTGCCGTTTCACCAGATCTATCTTGCGCGAATAGCGTTTATCCTGCACGCTATCATCCAGGATCAGATACGCATCGGGCGAGTTGGTAATGAGTGGTTGCGCGAGTTCCCACACGCTGCGAGCGGTGTGGCGTTCGCGGCGCAGGTAGTCACTCACGGCATCGTGGCTCACATCATCCAGATGATCTGCGAGATTCGCGCAGGTTGTGTAGCTCAAGCGAAAGTCCTATCTGAGCGTGTCCAGGAGGACGGTTTTTGATCTAATCAGGAAAGGCAGCTTGTCCTCGCTGAAAGTAAGAGGGCAGAGGCGCATACCTGCTGCTGTACTAGATCGCTGGATAGAGGAACGAACGGGGAGCAAAACGGCGTAAGGTGTGTCAAATTGTGTGTCAGAGGCAGGGGACGTGAGGAGTGTCAGAAAGAGACTAAGCGAGGGAAACTGGGGTGTCTGATGGGACTCGAACCCACAACCACCTGATCCACAGTCAGGTGCTCTGCCATTGAGCTACAGACACCACAACCGCCCATGAGTATAGCATACAACAGGTCGCCCTGTCAACCGCTACCTGAGCCTCCGATCCACGGGAGGTCCCCGGGTGCTCCACGGACTTCGCTGCCGTGCAATATTCCCGGCGTGCGCATTTTTGCTCCACTGCCTCCTGTCACCATTGCTGCTCAACACCTCTCCCCTCTCGGTAGGCCATCCCGTTGCCTGAAAGATGTACGGACCCATGCCTACCCTCGTATGATTGGCAAGAAAATCTGCCTGACCGTCTCATCCGAGGGGATACTCCTCGGCGTGGCCGTCGGCGTGCTCGTCGGTGTGGCCGTTGGCGTGCTCGTCGGCGTACTGGTTGGGACTTCGCCCACCGTGACGAGCACCGTGGTTTCGGTGAGAGCCTGACTCACCTGGTTGAAGACCGTCACCGTGGCCAGATATTCGCCCGCTGCCTGGTAGGTGTGCGTCACCTCCGCGCCCGTCGCCGTGCTGCCGTCGCCCAACTCCCACGTAAAGGTCAGATTGCTTCCAGCGGCCACCGTTGCAGTGAAGGTCGTCACCTCACCCAGGGTAGTCGGGCCATCATTGCTGGCAGTCAACCCGGCGATAGGTTCTTGCACCATCACGGTCGTTTGTGCGATGAAGATACCCTGGCGGTTGCGAGCCGTCACCGTGGCAAGGTATTCACCCGCTGCCTGGTAGGTATGCGTCACCTCCGCGCCCGTTGCCCTGGTACCGTCGCCCAGATCCCACGTAAAGGTCGTATTGCTGCCCACCGTGATGGTAGCGCTGAGCGTGGCGGGTTCGCCCAGAGCAGTGGGGCCGTCGTTCAAGGCAACCAGACCCTCTATACCCGCTTCTATCACGTTGAGTTCGAACGGGAGCAGGCTGCGGATGTTGCCCACCACGTCCTGGGCACGGACCCGGAGCCGGTAGTGACCAATCGGCAGGTTCGCCTGTGGAGTATAGGTCCAGGTTGTCCCATTCAGCGCTGCTCTTTCCACGATAGTGGTATCGTGACACTCCGCACGCGCTAAAGCGCGGCGGCTTCTTGCGTGCGCTCCCCACGGAAGTCCGCACAACAAGCCACTTGCCCCGTGCCCAGGGGACTACGCATGCTCCGCTTATCGCCGAAG
>DAOTUF010000046.1:0-2298 GCA_034437495.1 Chloroflexaceae bacterium
GGGGCACGACGTGGAAACGTCAAGCAGCGGGGAAGAAGGAATCGTGCTGACCACGGTGGCGGTCGTCGCCTCGGTCGGCGCTGGCAGTTCGGGCGTCTCCGCGCCGACCAGCGTGGCCGTGCTGACCACCGTGGCGGTGGGACTGGCTGGCTCCGGAGTCGCCGTCTCCAGGGGCACCGGGGATGCCGTAGCCGCTTCCGTGGCGGCGGGGGGAGTAGTGGGGCGTTGGTTGGTCGGGCGGGCCTGCGCTGCCGCCACCGGTGTCGGCTCAGAGAGCAAGATGCTGCTCACCCACCCCTCCGTCCCCGCGACGACGTGTTGGTCCACACAATCGACCGCCGGGGTCATGAGGCGAATGTGCACCCACACCATCGCGCCTTCTGCCTGCTGGTCGAGCAGGAGCACCTCATCGCCGGGGCAGACCACCCCGATAACCGTTTCCGGCGCAATGCGCGGCTCAGTTCGGATATTCCCCCCATTGGTGACGGCTGCACCTGGCAGCCCGGACCTTCCCCGCTCGCCCGGCCCCTCGGGGGCAGGTGGGGCTTCGGGGCGCTCCGTAGCAGACGCAGCCAGCGCTGCCACGGGGGTGGGGGCTGAGAGCAGCGTATCGCTCACCCATCCCTCGGTGCCAATCGCCACGCGGTCGGCAATACAGTCGGACGAGGGGATAGCCACCCGAATACGCCGCCACAGGGTGCTGTCTCCCTGCCGCTGTTCCAGCAGTTCTACCTGGTCGCCTGCACACACCTGCCCCATCACCGTTTCTGCGGCAATACGCGGCTCGGTGCGGATATTCCCCCCGTTCGTCACCAGCGCCACCGGCAGGGGGGAAGGGGCTGCGGTTCCGTCGGGTGCTTCGGTGGGGGCCGGGGTTGCAGATGGTGCTTCTGGGACCCCATCAGGCGTGGGGGTTGTCTCCTCCGCCGGCGGGTCTGTGGGGGGAACGGCATCACGCAGTACCGCCCGGGACGGGGGAGTGGTCGGCTCAGGGAGCGCATCAGAATCAGATGGTGCCGCATCAGTGGCAGCCTGCTCCACCGTCTCCACCATGGCTTCGGAGTCTGGCGCAGTCGCGGGGGTGGGAGGCTCCGAATTTCCCGCCAGTTCGCAGGCGGCAAGCACCCAGGCCAGCAGGGTGAGCGAGAGAAAGAGAACCAACCGGGGGTTCCAGCTCTGGTGTTGCATCGACTTTCTTATTCCTCATTCCTTTCACAGATACGCTCTCGCTCATGCATTGTAACACAAGAGTCTATGCACAATAAGGAATACGAAAGGTAAGCTATACTAGCGTGGTATCAACCAAAAGGAAAAGGAGGTACCACACGCAATGCTCACCGAACAAACCTTACGCGATTATCCGAATCTCGTCAAGGCCCTGACGGAGATTCCGGCGGAGGAGTTTTGGACAATGATGGAAACGCTCGAACAGCAGTATCCCGACTATACCGCGCAACGACAGACCCGCGACTAGCGGCAGCGCGACGTGCAGCGCCAGCAGCGGTTGATCCGTGCGGCTCGCTTTCCGGTGCCGAAAGAACTGGCGCAGTTCGAGTTTCACCGCGTGCCGCAGGTGAACCAGGCGCAGGTGTTGGACCTGTCCCAGGAGCACTATCTGGCGCAGGCCGAGCCGGTTATCCTGGTGGGTTATCCTGGTCTCGGCAAGACCCATGTCGCCATCGGGTTGACGCTGGAAGCCTGTCGGCAAGGACACCGGGTGCGTTTCCATCGTGCCGCGAGCCTGGTCAACGAGTTGGTGGCAGCGCAGGCGATCCACACCGTGGACAAATATCTTCAGCAGGCGCTCAAACACCGTGCTGACCTGGGGACCTGACTGTGCTCCCTTCCAGGATCCGGACCACGGCGGCAATGAGTACAAACATATGTGCGTATTGTACGCAATGGTGGCGAACCTGGCAACTGGAAAACCTAGATCTTCAAGATGTAGTGGTCTCTCTTTGTCGATGGAACAAGGCGATAAGACCATGGATAGATAGCTGTAACATGTTCTATTCGAGTTCCTTTTGCACTGGATTTCCATCGCCATCCCGGTCGAAGTACCAACTTTATCAACGGTCTTACCAGGGTGTATGCGCTTTGATACAGACACCCATTAAAACGACGCCGAGGCATCGATTGTGTCTGTATCAAATCTTCCCGTAATCCAGGCAATACCTTCGCCAAAACTGGCCGGGAAACGAGCATGGTTTTTGTGGTATCGTTGGTAATCAAAACCCAACAACGAAAGGACCACAAAAACCATGGACCCTATTCTACCATTGCTTCTCTGCCTCACGA
>DAOTUF010000047.1:0-4044 GCA_034437495.1 Chloroflexaceae bacterium
ACGGTCTCCGTTCGCCCGGCTGTTGGATACAACAGTTTTTCTATCCAGGGAGAAGTAACGATGCTCCCGGCCGCAGGTCAGGGGGTATTGGCTGATCGCGTTCTCGACCATGGATCTCTGTATTGAGACAGGGGGTACGTGCCGCGGACGCATAGAAGGAGAGCATCGTGCCACGTCAAGTGCCCTATTCACCGGAGATGTTGTTGCAGGGCCGCGGCGGGTGCATCGCCCAACCCTTACCTGCCGATGAGCAACTCGCCTTGCTCTTCCACCTGGCAGGCACCGCTCCCCTGGTTGGCATGCGCCTTGAGGCCCTTTCGCCCACCCACCTGGGGGTGAAAGATGCCTACCAGACATGCAAGCAGATTACCCGTCACCATTCGAAGAGTTTTTACTTTAGTAACCAGTTCTTACCCGCCGACAAACGGCGGTCTATTTATGCCCTCTATGCGTTTTGTCGCACCAGCGATGATACCGTAGACCTGGCGCGGGACGACCCGGCCCGGGCCCTGGCGGAATGGGTGCATCAGGCTCGCGGGACCCACCCCCCACCAGACGACCCGGTGCTGCTGGCCTGGCACGATACGCGCTCCCGCTATCGTATCCCATCGGTTCTTTCGGACGAACTGCTGGCAGGGATAGCGATGGATCTCACGATTCATCGCTATGATACCTTTGCCGACCTGTGGATTTATTGCTACCGGGTGGCCTCGGTGGTCGGACTGTTGAGTATGAGCATTCTGGGAGCCGCCCCCGGAGCCGAAGCCTACGCGATAAAACTGGGGGTGGCGCTGCAACTGACCAATATCCTGCGCGACGTGGGGGAGGATGCCCGTCGCGGGCGGGTGTACCTGCCGCTGGAAGACCTGAAGCGCTTCGGGTTGAGTGCTGACGATATTCTGGCGGGGGTTCACGATGAGCGGTTTGTGGCGCTGATGCGCTTTGAGATTGCGCGGACCCACCGCCTGTATGAGGAAAGCTGGCCGGGGATTGCCCTGCTCTCCCGAGACAGCCGGATGGCCGTGGGGGTTGCTGCTCAGGTCTACCGCGGGATCCTTGACAAGATTGTCATGAACCAGTACGATGTCTTCCATCGTCGCGCCCACCTGAGCCTCTCGGAGAAGTTCAGGCGGCTCCCGCGCATCTGG
The DNA here is from genome assembly GCA_034437495.1 of Chloroflexaceae bacterium. GTDB lineage: Bacteria > Chloroflexota > Chloroflexia > Chloroflexales > Chloroflexaceae > JAAUSY01. The sequence goes on from DAOTUF010000047.1 coordinate 1,149, forward strand.
GCGGCGGTGCGGCGGCTTGGCAGGCAAAAGCAAGGGTCATACACCGCACTGACTGAAGTCAGGCGGCTTGCACGCTCCGTCGAGTAAGCCGGGTATGACCAGACCTGGCCTTTCGAGGCTCCGTTCAGCCGGTCACGATACCCTGGGGTACGCGAGCCAGCCCCGGGCTTCTATCGCTGGTGGTTAACCAGGCCAACGCGGAATGGCCCGTGCTGCCAGCATGACAAGCCGGTTGAACATCGTCGAGGCTCACGTGACCGCCGCAAGGCGAGTGGGTTTGCTGGTTTTCCCGCCGTAAGGCGAAAAACCAGCCCAGGACGACGTTGTGGAGTGGAATGGTTGGAGTAAAAGAAAAGAGGAGCGCGGTTTCCTCCACTGCCACTGAAGTGGCGTGGCTTCCACCGCACAAGATTCGGTTTCCTCCACTGCCACTGAAGTGGCGTGGCTTCCACCGCACAAGATTCGGTGAGGAAGGGCAGGTCGTAGGCCCCCGGGATATCGTGAACCCGTTGCCCGTTCATAACTCGTCGGGCAGGAACACGGCCCGCAGCACCGTCACCCGCAGCATTATCGGCCGGTCCACCGCCTGCTCGACCTGGTCTTGCAGCGCAGCCATCTGCGCGGGGGTGACATCATCGAGGGTATACATCGTGGCATAGACCACCAGGTGCCCCTGCTGATTCTCCACCACCACATCTGTTACCGCCATCCCATAGGAATCTCCTGCGGTGTGCAGAGCGGTTTCAACCCGGCTCTGGGCCGTGCCATTCACCACAGCATTGGCCGAAACCACCCCGAGCGGAATGGCAATCGCCACCAGGGCCACGATAGACACGATGAACCCCAGGCGCACCTGCCCCCGACGTTTGCTCTGCGTCGGGCGAAACCCGAACAAGAGAAAGACCACCGCTGCCGCAAACACAATGCTGATCAGGTTGGTGGTGAACAGGAGCAAGGCCCCCCCCGCCACCTCCAGGTGTGCGGTAGCCGTCCCATAGCCCACCACGCACAGGGGGGGAACCAGCGCGGCAGCAATCGCCACCCCCGGCATCGCCGCGGCCACCTCCTTGCGCCCGATGGCATACCCCCCCGCGGCTCCCGATGCCAGCGCGACCAGCAGGTCGAGCAGGTTGGGTTGGGTGCGGGCAAGGATTTCGCTGGTGCTGGCCGAGGCAGGCGAAAGCAGCGTCACCGCGATGCCCACGCTCACGGCCATGACCACGCCGAGCAGAGCGGCCCCCGCCGACAACCGCAGCAAGTAGATATTGCCGCGGACGATGCCCATGGACATGGCAATGATGGGACTCATCAGGGGAGCCACCAGCATCGCCCCGATGATGACCGCCGGGCTGCTCTGGAGCAACCCGAGCGTGGCTATCATCGCGGCAAGGCAAATCAACACAAAGAAATCCACACTGGGCCGCGCAGCCCGGTGCATCCGCTGGTAGACCTCTGCCCGCTCCGAGGGGGTGAGGTTGGGGACGGGGGCCGTCACCTTCTCCCACACCTGCCGCAGCCAGAAGCGGCGTCCTCCCTCGTAGTGCTTGACCAGCAGGGTGGGCACCGGCGAGGAGCGGGCTACCTCCACGGGCAACCCCCCGAAGATGGACTGCTCCATCACGCCCCCCTGCGAGGCCCCGAGCAGCACCATATCGGCGTTCTGTGCCTCGTGCAGGATGCCTTCCTTGATGGATTCCGAAGGGATGACCCACAGGTCAATGGGCGGCACGCCCTCCCTCTTCAGCCGGTCTACCATGGGCTGAAACCGGCTTCTGGCCTGCTCCAGGGAGTTTTGATTGTTGTGCATGACCATATCCTGCACGACGTTCAGCGCCACGACATGGCCGTCTTCGGAGTCAACGAGCTGCTGCGCCAGACGCAGCGCTGCCAGACTGTTCGGCGTGCCATCCATCGGCACCAGGATACGGTGGAGGGAATCGGGGAGGGTGCCCCGCAGCACGACCACATCATGCGCGGCAGCGCGGATGACCGGGTCGAGCAGCGGCCCGAGGTCGAACTGCTGATGCACCTGGCTGCCCTCCCACCCGAGCAGAATGACATCAACGCGCTGTTCCTGAGCCGTGCCGAGAATGCCATCTACGGGACTCTGCGACAGACGAACCATCGGCTCAACGCCCACTTCCCGCGTTTCAATCCGCTGCAACGTCTGCTGCAACTGGTTGAACTGCTCGCGGGCCTGCTGGCGCTGCACATATTCGGGCACCTGTTCGGGAAATGCCGCAACATTCAGGACCATCAGTCGGCCACGATGGGGCCGAGCCAGCACTGCCCCCGCCTGAACAAGGGCCGGGATGGTGTCCGGGTTGGCAGCACAGACCAGGAGCGTATAATCCTTCTTGCCCCGGTCGGGCACCACGTCCCCAACCACCTCCTCCCGCCGACGCACTTCGATGCTCCCCCGCCGGGCATACCGCACATAGACCATAGCCCCGACCAGCACCCACCCGACCCCGACCAGCAGCACTTCAGGGGGGAACGCCAGCGGCAAGAAGACCCCGATAACGGTCGCCAGGCTCGGAAACAGCGGATGAAACGGGAGCTTCAAGCAACGTTCGGCAGGCAGGGATGACTTTGCCCGCAGACTCTCCGGCCCATTGAAGAGCAGCGTTGCCCAGAGCAGCATGAGCGCGGTCATTCCCACCAGGATGAGGTTGGGCAGGACGGCGGCGGCCAGCGTGCTGACGGCTGCGAAGAGGTAGATGGCGAATATCGGTGTGCCAAAGCCCGGCGCTATCTCCACGAAGCGCTTCGGAAGGAACCCATCCTGCGCCATCGCCCCAATCAGCCGAATCATCATGACCATGGCTTTGTCCAGCGCGATGAGGCAGAACAGGAACGCCAGCGAAACATAGGCCGCCTCCAGCAGGGCGATTCC
>DAOTUF010000048.1:0-10392 GCA_034437495.1 Chloroflexaceae bacterium
GGCAGCGCCCCCGCTGGCTCCCCGCACCGGCGAACAGCGGCTCAGGATGAGCTATGAGCAGTTTCTTGCCTGGTCGGACGAAGACACCCACGCCGAGTGGGTCAACGGAGAGGTGATCGTCTTTATGCCTCCAGTGACCAGACATCAGGAGATGGTTGGCTTTCTGCATATCCTTATTTCGACGTTTGCCAGCTTATTTCACCTGGGAGAAATCATTACCGCACCCTTCGAGATGCGGCACCTGCCCGGCTACGCCTCCCGCGAGCCAGACCTGCTCTTCGTCTCGCGTGACTACCTGCACCGCATCACGATGGAGCGACTTGAGGGGCCGGCGGACCTGGTGGTGGAGGTGGTGTCGCCCTCCAGTGCGAAGCGGGACCACCAGGAGAAGCGGGCTGAATATGAGCGGGCCGGGGTACGTGAATACTGGGTCATTGACGCCCGCCCCGGCTCCGAACGCGCCGTCTGCTACGCGCTCGGGGGAAACCAGCGGTATTCTGCCATCCTGCCCGACGCTGAAGGTCGTTACCACTCGGTCGTCCTGCCGGGGTTCTGGTTCCGCGAGGCGTGGTTGTTCCAGACGCCCCAACCCGACCCGCTGATGACGCTGGCGGAGATACGCGGCCTCTCACCGGAGGTGGCGCAAGCGCTGCGCGATGCGCTCACTAGCTAAGATGAAGGTTGCCCGCTGAACCCCGCTCTGGGAGCTTCCCTCTGCCATGGCTCATCACGCATTGTCAGTCGCTCATCACCGTCATAGCGCTTCCCACTGGCGACCGCTTGCCCTGGTATTGCTGGTCGGCCTGGCGCTTCGGGTGGCGCTCTGGGGCCATCTCCCGCGTCAGGGGATGATCAGCGACGAGGCGGAATACCTGGCAGCAGCAACCTGGCTGGCGCAGGGACGGGGGTTTACCTGGCACCATGAATGGCTCTGGACTCGCGCTCCGCTCTACCCCCTCTTCCTTGCGGCCCATATACGCCTCTTCGGTATCACCCCGTTCCCCATCTACGGGTCACAAATCTTGCTCAGCCTGCTGAATGTGGTGCTGGTGTATGTGCTGGCGCTCCAGATAAACGAGAGACAACGGCCCGCCGTGGGAGGGGAAGGAACTGCCATCCCACCCGCATCATCGTCACGGGACCTTCGAGGAACCAGGACACCGTTCCTGGCAGCGCTTCTGGCGGCGGTCTATTTCCCCTTCGCCACCTACCCCCACATCCTCCTGAGCGAGACGCTCTATCTCTCGCTCATTCTGGGAGCGTGGGTGGTCCTGGGGTTGTGGGCCGGGCGTGCGCTCCCGCGCCTTCGTCCTTCTGTCCTGCTCCTGGGGTTGGCGGGGGGGGGGCTTGGTCTGGCCACCCTGACCCGCGGCCTGACCGCCGGATTCCTGCCGCTCGTGGCGCTCTGGATCTGGTGGGTTGCTCGCCGCACCTCGCTCAAGCTGCGTCTTCTTTCGGTGCTGGTCTTCGGGTTGGCCTGCGCGGGAACTATCCTGCCCTGGTCGTGGTATGCCAGCCACCAGTACGGCGGGCCGGTGCTGGTTGACACCACCGGGGGGTTCAATCTCCTGCTTGGCGCACGAACAGCCTATGACCAGGGGCGGAGCGATGCCCCAACCCGCACCTTTCTCCTGGCGCTGCTGGACGAGCATCTCCAACCTGCCGAGCGACGGGCACTCCTGGCCGACTCATGCCTCTTCCAGGAGCGCGACCGGCGGTTGCTGGCGGCCCTGGAACAGCCGGTTTCATCCATCACGCAGGGGCAGCGTCAGCAGCTTATGACGGCGGAAGGGCTGTGTCTCCTCGCCCGAACCCCGCTAGCATTTGTTCGGAAGAGCCTGGGGGAGATGGTTGACTTCTTCCAGATAAACTACACCGGCTCCGAGCGCATGACCGACGGGTTTGCTTCGGGTCGTCTGCCGCGGTGGTATCTCCTGGCGCTCTTCCTGCTGGACGACACGCTCTATGTGATAGCCCTGCCCCTCGCGGTGGTCGGGTGGACCCGTCCGACCCGTTCCCATCCGCGGGGCGGGAGCCTCCGGGCGCTGACCGGGCTATGGGTGGGGTATATCCTGCTGACCACTCCGCTGCTGTTTGCCATCAACCGGTTCCGTCTGCCGCTCATGCCCTTCGTCCTGCTCTTTGCCACCGCAGCCATAGCCCATGGCCGACAGCAACCCGCTTCTTCTCCCGACTCCCCCGCTCCCTCCCCCCGTCTCAGTCCGCTCATCCGCTGGTCGCTGGTCGGGTTGGTGGTGCTGGTCACAACGACGCCCTACGCCTACCTGCAATCGGAGCCGTCGTCGTGGGCGTCCTACCTGGGACCCTACCCATCGAGCCTGGCTATCACGCGCCTTGCCTGGGACAAGCGACCGCTCTGGCTGCGCGACCAGCAGGTCATTGACGCCCTGGGGGAGGGCAATGCTGCGCGGGTCCGGGCGCTCCTTGCTGGCGGGGGCATCTCCGAACGGACCCGAAGTCTGGCGCTCCCCCTGGTCCGGGGGTTGGAGGGACACCCCGAGGAGGGGTTGGCGCTGCTCCCAGACCCGCCAGCCATTGCCGCTGCGAAGGACTGGCAAGCAGCGGTGGTGCGCGGGGACCTGCTGCGGCGGTTGGGCGACCGGGACGGAGCAAAGGCAGCGCTGACCCCCACCTTTGTGGATGACCAGAATCCGGTGGAGTGGGCCTGGGAATGGCTGCACCCTCCTCCCACCCGGCGCATCGACCTGGCTGGCAACCTCGACCTGGGCTACATCCAGGGGTTTTACCTGGGCGAAGGCGACCCCGCCGCCGGGGGAACGTTTCGGTGGTCGGGGCCGGAGGCGCGGCTCCGCTTCCCGCAGCAGGGGACTGGTGCTCGCCAGTGGCTCTGTATGCGGACGGACGGGCGGGGGTGGCCCGACGATATGCCCCGTCCGCGGGTCAGTGTGCTGACCGGGGAGGGCAGGGGAACCGCTCCCCTCGCCCCGCCAGTAGTCCTGGAAATCCAGGATGATATCCAGGTAGATTGTGCTCCGCTGCCGCCAGTCCCGCCCGGTGCAGATATCGTGGTGACGCTCCGGAGCGATGTGTTTGTGCCGGGCGCTGCGGACCTGCTGGCACAGCAGGGGCCACAGGCCGGGCAACTGCGGCTGACGGGTTTGCGGCTCGACTGGGCTGAACTGCGTGAGTCTCCCCCATAATCATGATCAGGATATCGATGTCTCTGCTTCGTTCGTGCATTCCGCGTCCCCTCCCGTGGGCGCTGGTGGTCAGTGTGCTGGTGGCGCTGGTGCTGCGGCTGGTAGTGTGGCACTGGCACACCTTCTACCCCCTCGGCGGGGATGAGCAAGAATACCTGAACCAGGCGCTCACGCTCCTGCGGGAACACCGCTACGAGGAACTGCGGCTGATGCGTCCACCGCTCTACGGCGTCTTCCTGGCGGGCTGCATCGTGCTGGTGGATTCGCTGGTGCAACGGCTGCGGTTGGTCCAGGCGCTCCTCAGCGCGGCCACCGTCCTCCCGATGTGGCTGCTGACCAGGGAACTGACCGGGTGGGAGACCAGGGAGGAGAAGGGCACGACCGGGCCGGGTCGGGGGGGGGGGCGGAGCGCTCCAGCGCTTGCGGCCCTGCTCTGCGCCCTGAGCTACACCCTCGCGGCCCACGCCACCGAACTGCTCACCGAGACGTTGTTCCTCTTCGGGTTGACAACGTTGTTCTGGCTGCTGGTGCGGGCAGCCTCCCCCTCCCCCTCCTCCTCCTCCCCTCACCAGGAACGAAAGGAGCGGCTGGTCAGTGCGGGGGCCGCGGGGGTCGTGCTCGGGCTGGTGTGCCTGGTGCGGTCGGTGGCGCTCCCGCTGCTCGGGCTTGGTGCGCTCTGGCTGCTGCTGGCGCACCTCCTGCGTTCCCCACCCTCTCTGCCTCTGCCCCCTCCCCCTTCCTCCTCTTCCCCGCTCCTGCGCCGTTTCCTGCCATCGGCGCTCTTTGTGCTTGGTGTGGTGCTGGTGGTGCTCCCCTGGACCCTCCGCAACTATGTGACCTACGGGAGCGTGATACTCATTGACACGACGGGAGCGGAAAACCTCTGGCTCGACAACGACCCCGCCGGGCGCGAAGCGGTCAAGGCGCAGCTTTATGCGTATGGCGACGACCGTGCAGGTCGTCAGCGCCTCGCCATGCAAAACGGCGGAGAAGCTATCCTGAGCCATCCGCACCACGTTTTGCGCAAGGCGTGGGAGGAGGGCACGGCCTTTTTTGCCCTTGAATACACCGACGATATGCGCGACCGACCGGCTATCTGGGTTCCCCCCGCCGAAGTCTGGTCCCGTCTGCTGCTCGGTGACGGGCTGTTCCTGGTGGTGCTCCTGGGAGGCGTGGTGGGTCTCTGGCCTGGAAGGTGGGGGGAGGGGAATAGGGGAGTCCCCTGGTTGCGGGCGGCAACGGACCCGCGCTGGCTGATGGGAGGGTGGGTGCTCTACCTGTTCCTGACGGCAATGCTCTTTCACGTTGAACTGCGCTACCGGCTGCCGCTCTACCCCGCGCTGCTCCCCTACGCCGCCATCACGCTGGCCCGGGTGGGGAGCCGTGGCACGCGGTTGCTCCGGGGGGGGCGCTCCGGGCTGCGGTCCCTTTCACGGCTCACGGTTTCGCAGCATACCAGGGGTATGGTTCGCCTGCTCGTGCTGCTCCTGCATCCCGCCATGCTCGTGCTCTATGCCACGCTGCTGCATGCGCCCTACCCCTCGCTGGCGTGGAGCCTGGGGCAGAAGCATGTTCACCTGGCACGGGCCGCGCATGCGCTCGGGGAGGGGAACGCCGACGCCGCCCGGACTGCGGCTCATGCCGCGCTGGAGCAGGATACCCGGTCGGTGCTGGCCCGGGTTGCTCTGGCCCGGGCGGACCTGCTGCGTGGCGACCGGGCGGGAGCCGAAAGACTCCTCCGCGAGGCGATTGACATCCTGCCTGCACACCCATACCCGCACCTGCTGCTCGGGGACCTGCTGCGGCAGCGGGGCGACGATGCCAGCGCACAGCACGAGCTTGCCTACGAAACAGCATCGCTGCAAGACCTGCAAGCCTGGAGTTGGCAGCGGATGAGCACGCCGCCACCATCCCGGCTCGATATCGGGGGGGGGCTGGACCTGGGCATGATAGGGGGGTTTCACGCCCGGCGTGCGGACACCCACTGGCGCTGGACCACCGACCACGCCCGCCTGCGTCTGGCAGTTCCGCCGGACGTTTCTTCCCCGCTGGTGCTGCACCTGCGCCTGGCATCGGAACGACCGGAGGGCGCACCCCCTCCCCTGCTCAGGATACTGGTGGGAGGGCAGACCGTGGGGCAATTCCCGGTGTCGCCCGGGTGGAACACGTACCCCGTGGCGCTGCCTCGTTCCCTTTCCGCGGGCGAGGGGGATACGCTGATTGTCGAACTCCGCAGCGAAACGTTTGCCCCGCGGGACTACGACCCGGCCAGCCGCGATGGGCGCACCCTCGGGGTGATGGTAGACTGGGCAGCGGTCGGGGAGCCTGGGGAGTAGGAACCGTTTAGGAAACGTGGGGGAGTAGGAACCATCACCATATGGTAAGTCGTCGTCATGGCGGACTCTGGCTGATAGTGCTGGTGGCGCTGGCGCTGCGTCTGGCGCTGTGGGCGCAACCGCTGCACCAGCCGGCCAACGATGAGAAGGAGTATATTGCGGTTGCTCACGACCTGCTAGAGGGGCGGGGCTGGACGTTCTACCTGCACTACCACTGGCTGCGGGCCCCCCTCTATCCCCTCTTCCTGGCGGGTTCGCTGTGGCTGGCCCGCGGCAGTCTGCACCTGGCATCCCTGCCGAATATCCTGCTCAGCACCGCCACGGTGCTCCTGGTCTACCAGTTCACCCGGCTGGTTCAGGAGCGCACCAACCCACCAGCGGCAAAAGAGGGAACCGAGGGGACCGCGGCTCCGCTGTTGGCGGCCCTGCTGACGGCGCTGCTGTTCACCCTGGCAACCTTCGCCAGCCTGTTTATGGGTGAGACCCTCTTTACCTTCCTCTTCCTGGCATCGCTGGTGCTGCTCCTGCGCTGGAAGCAGCAGAGGGAAGGCAGGGATGACCAGGAAGACCATAGACACCGGGGCTGGCCACTGCTGGCGCTGGCGGGGGTCGCCTATGGTCTGGCAACCCTGACCCGCTCCGTCACGGTGGGGTTTCTCCCCGCGGTGGTGCTGTGGATGACCGTTGTGACCTGGTACCGGCACCGCGGGGATGGCTGGCTCCCCATCATCCCCATTACCCTCCTCGTCCCCCTCATCCGTCGGGTGGCCTGGAACAGCGTGGTCTTCGTGGTGTGCGTGGTCCTGACCATTGCGCCGTGGACGCTGCGCAACTGCCGCGCCTACGACCGCTGCATCCTGGTCGAGACGGGGCTTTCCTACAATCTCTGGGCATTCAGCGAGCCGCACGAAGACCCCGATGAGATTTTTCGCACGCTCGAAGGCATCCCCAACCCGGCTACCCGTGCGGATGAGGCCACGCAGCGGGGGTTGGCTCGCCTGCGCGAAGACCCGGCTATCCTGCTGCGCAAGCTGTGGCCAAACTGGGTGGCGCTCTGGCGGGTCAAGCCCATCGAAGACCGCTTCCTGGTGCCGAACTACTATGCCGACCCACCACCGCTGGTGTTTCTGGGGGCGCTGCTCCTTGACGACGCGCTCTACCTGCTCATCGCAGCAGCGGGCATCATCGGCATCTGCCACGCCCTGACACGCGGGTCTGCCAATCGGGTGCTTGCGGCGCTGCTGCCCGGTCTGTGGCTCGGCTACCTCATAGTCACCACGATGCTGACGCACGGGGAGGGGCGCTACCGCCATTTCCTTTTCCCTGTGCTCATCCCCTATGCGGCGGTTGGGCTGCTGCTCGTGGTGCGGTGGTTGCGGGGGGGAGGCTTCTGGCACGTCCCGCGTCTGCGAGGGCTGGTCCGGCTGGATTGGATGGGGAAATGGAAAACGCTGCTTTCGCTCATCTGCACGGCCTTTCTCGGCCTGGTGCTCTTCACCGCGCTTGATTCGTACCCCTGGGAGTGGGCCACAAGGGGAGCGACCCGCAGCCTCTACCGCCTCGCGGGTGATGCAGCCCTGGCCCTGGGCAGCCCTGGCGTGGCGGAAGTGGCCTACCAGCGAGCATATGCCGCGCAGAAGACCGCCGACGGGCAAATCCTGCTAGGCGACCTCTCCCACCGTCAGGGACGGTCCGACCTGGCGGAGCAGGCGTATCGCTCCGCGTGGCAGCGGAGAAAGCGCTACATTGCGGCCAGTGCTCGCCTGGGCAACCTGCTCCGCGCTCAGGGACGCAGCGAGGAAGCACGCGAGACGTTTGAGGGCTATTTTGTCTCCGAGCAGGAGGTCACGGACTGGAGCTGGAAGCACCTGGACCCACCACCGGTGGCGCTGGTGGATGTGGGAAATGGGCTGGACTTCGGCTATGTGGGAGGGTTCCACCATGCAGAACAGGAGCAGGGAGCGACCGCACGCTGGACCAATGGGAAGGGGACTATTCGTCGGGGGGGACCAACCACTGCGCCCCCCCCCTCACCGATGGTGCTCACGCTTCGGATGGCGGCCCCCCACCCTGACTGTGACGTAGTTCCGGTTCACATCTGTACGGAGGGGCCGGGAGGGGAATCGAAAAAACGATGCCAGACGGCATCCCTTGAACCAACGTGGCACGTGGTGCGGCTGCTGGTGTCACCTGCGGACGGCCCATCCTCCTCCCGCTCCATCGAACTCCGCAGTCCAACCTTTCTCGCGCCCGATGGACGACGCCTCGGGGTGCTGCTGGACTGGGTACGGTTCTCACCAGTTCCAAACAACGCTCAACACGCGCCCGGTCTTCACGGCAACCCGTGAGACACCGCTATTTGTACATCTGCAACGTTCTGGTGCATGAGAATGTCGAATGCAGGAACCATCCACAGCAGCCATGCCCCGACAATGATGGCCCGCTGCCACACCGGTGTCAACTGCACCGATTCCACGATAAGCTTTGTGGTGGCGACCCACCCGATGAGCGCCAGAACCAGATACCACGACATCATTTGAGGTTCCATAACAACCACCTCCACCTTTCTATGCGGCCTCGTTGCGGCACAGATTTCCCTTTGCCTTACTTGCTCTCCACCACCGCCAGGGCGACTTCGCTGTCGTCGCGGGAGATGGGGTTATTCTGATCGTAGCAGATTATCTGGACAAATGCAACAAGAAACAGGGGTGTTTCCCTGTGCGAAATATACAAAGACGCCGCGGGATGGGGGAGCGGGGGAGGAGGACGGCTTTCCACCTGTGCCCCCTCCCTGCCCAATCCGTCACCCTCTAAAAAGGTTACGGGAGACTCTTCACCCGCCTCCCATTGCTTCGGCTCGTTGCTTGATGGTACGCATCATCTTCTGTTCCATCACAAAGTTGATGGGTTCCACGATGCGCCACAGCAGCCATTGGTCAGGGCTGTAGTCTAACCGCTGTCGAATGATCAGGCGCGTGGTGTGCTCATCCTGCTTGTCCAGCACGAATTGCCAGGTAGTAATGGCATCGTTATGCGGCAAAGGTTGCCGCCGCTCAACCGGTTGTCCGGTCTGCAAATCTGCGCCCCGCAAAATGAAGGCCCGTTCCGGCTCGATGGTATGGACCTCCATGCAGGGGTAGCCTTCTGGTCCCAGGTGAACCAGGTCACCGGGCTGGGTATCCTGCCACGCCGCGACAATCCGGTCGGTCGTGTGGATGTGACACCCGGCTAGATTCTCCAATCCATCATAGCTGTACAACCCCCCACGTTGCTGTCCCATCTGCACGAGCCAGGGCCAGACCTGTCCCACAGGCGCATGAATAGTGATGGCGCGGGTGTAGCCATGGCGAGCATGGGGAACCAGGTCATCGCCCGGGAGCGGAACGACCACCTCCTCATCGGTTGCGCCCCATCGATTGTACCACCCACGCAGCAGTGATGACAACGGCAGCACGAACGCTACGCGCACCCCTCCACTCACAATTTCTCTCAGGGCCCGGAGGCGTCCTTGCCAGCATGACTGTGGGGAGAAATCCATAGATTGCTGCTTCATGTTCCTGTCCTTTCTCATACCATTGTGGCTCATCTTTTTCCTTCCGACCGCCTACGGGCGGTGTTCCGAGGGGAGCACCCCCCGCATCGCCGCCAGCAAGCGGTCCGGAGGGTCGCCCTTGCTCACAAACGCATCGGCCCCGGCCCCCAGCGCAGCGGACCGTGCTTCGGGGTGGCTGCTCAGCGCGATAATGGACATCCCTGGCACTGCGGCCCGCAACTCCTCTACCAGTGCGGCTCCGGTCGTGCCGGGCAGTTCCCAGTCGAGCAGCAGCAGGTCGGGGCGCAGGGCCGCCACCTGTTGCCGCGCACTGCGGGCCTCCGCTGCTTCTCCCACAACTGCCATCCCTGGCTCGTGGGTGAGCAGCAGGCGCAGCGCCGAATGGAAAGCTAACGCATCATCAGCAACGACCACCCGCCATACGCTCTGCATGAAGATCTCCATCCCTTCGTCTAGCGCAAAAGACCGTTTCTTCTGTCTGTCTCGCTCGCAGCTATCGTGCCCCTATCGTACCAGCGGAGTGGCCCCCATGCATCGGCAGCATGGCTACCTCTACTCTCATCCCTCTGACCCACCGGCGACTTGCCAACATCCACGAGGCGCGTATAATACGTGATATGAAGTACTCCCACAGCCAGGCGGAGTCGCAGGGGACAAGCTCCCCCACCGACGCACAGGCCGTCAACACCATCAAAACGCAGTTGCAGCACGCAATAGCCGAACGCGAGCGCGTTGAAAGCGAACTCCAGGCGCACATTGCCTTCGAGTCCATCATCATTGCCATCTCCACGGATTTCATCAATGTCCCCACCGACCAGATTGACGCGGCCATCGAGCAGGCATTGCAAGCAGTGAGCACCTTCGCAGAGGTGGACCGCAGCTACATTTTCCTCTTTTCCAACGATGGTACGACCATGAGCAACGTCTACGAATGGTGCGCCCCGGGTATCGCATCGGCCATGGCCCGGATGCAGCAGGTCGCGGTGAGCGACTTCGCCTGGTCCAACCAGCAACTGCTGCGGCGCGATATCCTCTCCATCCCGCGGGTGGCCGACCTGCCGCCCGAAGCGGCCAATGAACGCGCCGAATTTGAACGCCAGGCTATCCAATCGCTCATCGTGGTGCCCATGCCCACCGATGAGCGGGTGGTAGGCTTTCTGGGCTTCGATGCGGTGCGCAGTGAAATGCGCTGGACCGACGAATGCATTACGCTGCTCAAGATGGTGGGGCACATTCTGGTCAACGCGCTCGAACGCAAGTATGCCGAAGAGCAGGTGCGCCAGAGCCAGCAGCAGCTTGAGCGGCGGGTCCAAGAGCGCAC
>DAOTUF010000049.1:0-5915 GCA_034437495.1 Chloroflexaceae bacterium
GCGTTCGGCGCTGGCAGCGTAGCGTTCCCATGACGAATCACCCCGCTCGCGCAGCATCAGAGCCAGCAGCAGCAAGCCAGCATCACACCCGGCCTCGTGGGGGGTACCGGCGGTGGCCGGGTTCCCCTCGAACGCCGAGGCCGCAAAATGACCATTTTCTAGCTGACCGGCCACCAGGTCGTCACCAGCACGGCGGGCCTTGTCCAGCCAGCGCTGCTCACCGGTGCGTTTCCAGAGCTGGAGATAGCCCGCGATGAGACCTTCGTAGCGCCAGTCGTGGCCGGGGCCGGTGTATACCAGGCTTTGCTGCCACCAGTGCGCCACCGGGCCACCATAGCCGCCCGGCCCGCGCATCGTCTCCAGCCAGGCATCGAGCCTGGTCACTGCCCTATCTACCTGTGCAGAGTCAAGGTGCATTGTCCTACCCTTTGGTCAATCGGTAATCGGTCAATCGGTACGCTCCGTTTTGCTTGCGTGCAACTATCAGGGCAACCGTGGCAAACGCCGCCAGCGGCCCGCCCACGCAGTAAAAACGCCGGGCCAGAAAGTGGAGCCGGTCGCCCAGGTCGGGGCGTCCCCACTGCTCCGCCCGGCGGCTCAGCAGGTGCAACCCGATGGCCGGTATGGAATGGATACCATAGGTGGCCTCTACGGGGCACTGGTGCTGCATCAAGGTGCGTTGCAGTCGGGACAGACTACCCGGTTTCAAGCCGAGCGGTTGTTCCTTCCACGCAGCGCGTTCGGGCAGCAGACGGGCCAGCGGGCGCGAGGCCACCACCACCAGCGGAGCACCGGGCTTCAGTGTGGACGTCAGCGTTTGCAGCTCATCCCTCCAGTTTGACCCGAGCGGTTCCCCCCACAGCGCGGCAGTGACCGCAGCGTTGGCAGGTGGTGGCTCCTCCCGTCGGGGGAAACGCTGGCGGACCTCTTCCTCCAGCGCCGCAATGTTCCATTGCACCAGGGGGGAGCCGCGCATCTCAGGCACCGACATCACCGCGTCGAGCGCGTAGCGATAGTCCAGCGGCGCACGCCGGTGGAACGGGCAGGTGCCAATTAGACCATTGTGACCACTCATGAAGCTTCCCCTTTCAACGCGCTTCCGCTCGCGGGGGCGGGGAGGAGCATCGACCACCGCAGATAGCCGGTCCACCAGATGGCCAGCAGGTAGCTCCCTCCCCCGGCCCCAATAGCAAGCACCAGTCCGAGCACCCCCGGTACCCACTGCTGGACCAGCCAGGGGAGCACCAGGGTCGTCAGCCCCCCTATCAGCACAATACTCCTGATGTCTCGCCAGGGGAGCACCACCCGGTAGAGACGGCGCACAGCCAGGAAGAGGAGGATGACATAAATAAGCTGTGAGCAGGTATTGGCCACTGCCCCGCCCAGGGCATGAAAGAGGGGGATAAGCAGGATATCAAGGCCGATATTCACGAGAGAGAGCATCAATCCCAGACGCGCACTCATCCAGATGCCGCCGGCAGCGCCGAGCATCAACCCCAGGATGACCCCGATGGAGGCCGGCAGCAAGCCAACAAAGAGCACCTTGGTCACTGCGACGGCGGAAACCATCTTCTCCGTTACCAGCAGGGGAATCATATGGTCAAATGTGACCCACCCCCCCAGGCTGATAGGCACCGCATAGAGGGTGGCAATGAGCGTGCCCTGCTGGACTTTGGCCTGAATAGCGTTCCAGTTGTTGGCCCCATAGTCATAGGAGATGGAGGGCTGAAAGGGGTTGAGCAGGGCCCCCCCCACCGCCAGAAACATGGCAAAGATGGTATAGGCCAGACTGTAGAAGCCAATTTGCTCCATTCCGGCCTCAGACCAGCGCAGAAAGAAGACCTCCGAACGTTCCCAGACAATCTGGTTGGTCAGCAGGCAGATGGTAGAAGGCATCAGGAAGGCCAGGTAGCAGCGGATGGTGTCGAGGGTGGGGAGCTTCAGCAAGCTGCGCACGCTGGCCCGTCCGGTAGGGAAACGGAAAGCCAGCATCAACCCGATGACCTGGAGCGCACTTCCCGCCAGCATCGCCGCAACAAACCCCGGTGCCCCCCATTTCGCCAGGAATGCAATGACGATGAGCACGAGCTGGAGTATCGAGCCACCCATCAAGGTGAGGGAAACCGGGGGATAGCGTTCCTGTCCCATCAGCATAGAACGCAAGACAGCGGCTATGGCCTTCGGGGTGGTCACGAGCGCGACCATGAAGAGCATAATCTGGTCGGGCACGCTGGCGCGGGCAGCCTGGACGACCAACCCGGCGCTGAGCAGGAGATTGATTGCCAGGAGCAGCAGGACAATGCCCATCGAGAGCGCCCGCGCTTCTTCTGGTCGTTCGCGTCCGCGCAATTCCGAGGAAATCTTGGTGAGCGAACCGGGCAGCGCCAGCGTTCCGAGGATGCCGATAATGCCAGCCAGCCAGACGTAGTAGCTGAACAGGCCATATTCATGCGCGGTCAGGCTGCGGGGTATGAGCAGCGTGCCGACCACCCCGGTCACGATGCCAAGCGCGGTTGCGCCCGCGTTCCACAATCCATTCTGGATGACGTGTGGTTTCATGTTTCGCTTTCGTTTCCCCTTCGGGCTAGCCCATCCGGTTGGTGCTGCCGGGTGTAGCCAGTGCGCCAACAGCGGGTCCGGGCATCTTGCGCGGAATACCAGAGGTGGACCGTTTCGCCCTGTTCATCCCGCTGAACCAGGAACGAAGGCTTGTAGATACACTGCGAATCCCACCCTTCGGGTGAAGGAGACAAAATCGGGCGGTCCTCGAACACCAGCGTCGTTTCGTCGACAAACGCGCCAGAGTAGAGCGCCAGGGTCGGCGGCCAGGTCATCTGATGGGGTGCGTCGGTATCGGGGGCAAAGGTCCCCATACAGAGAAGCCGTCCATCCGGGTGGGGGCGTATCTCGTGGTGCCAGAGACGATGGCCGGGTGGCATGGTGATAGCAATGGGCACAGGTTCTCCAAGCGTGCTGAGTGTGCGACCGGAGCGCTTGCGCATCCCCAAACGGTCATAGCGAGGACGCTTCCCATCCTCATCGAGTGGGACATAGCCATAGTAGAGGTGGACGGACCTGCTCCCGCCTTCACCCAGGTCAACCACAGTGGGGACATTGATTTCCCAGGTGCCCGGCTCGCGGAAACACCGCACCACCACCTGTGGCCTGCTCCGCGAGCGCCACCCATCTGAGGAGGAGACAACGACAATCTCGTCGTGCCCTCCCCCCTTGATGGTATGGACGTAGGTCAGGGACATCTCCCCATCGGGCGAACAGGAGAGCGACGGGTCGGCGTTGAAGCTCATCCGTCGCACTACTCCCCGCACAAACCAGAACACCAGGCGCGGCGGAATGTCGGGCGTGAGGCTGCGCCACAGGTCGGCCACTCCCGGCGGCGGAACAACCGGGTTCTGCACGCCCTCGGGCACAACCCACGTGGTCCCATCGTGGCTCGCCACAATCGAGGGGTTTTCGAGCCGAAAACGGTTGGGGGTGTTGCCCGGGTAGGGGGTAAACGCCATCCAGTAGCGATAGTTGTGCCAGGGTCGCCCCAGGATTGTGACCGCATCGAGCACGGAGGGGTGGGTACATTCGTTCGATCCATCGCAGGTGGGGATGGCACACACCTCTCCAGATGGGAAGGGGGGACGTTCTTTTGTTTTGGTCCTGGTCTGCATCCATTCAAGTCCTTCTGAAATCCTGAAAGCGGTCACTACCGGTCACTGCCCCTTACGAGCCACCGAGACCCGGTTCTTGCCAGGCTTGCCGAGCCGCTGCCCCACCCCAAGCACCAGTTGCCACAGACGGGCCCGTCCTCCCTGCGGACCCGGTGCCCCTGCGATGAGGCGGGCCACGGCAACATCGCGCCGCCGACCGTTGCAGCGGAGGTGGGCTTCTCGCAGGGCTTCTCTGGCCTCATCTGCTCGCCCGCTTGCCAGCAACTCGAAGCCGATGCTGGCATAGCGCTGCTGTACGGCCTCGCGGCGGGCAACCTCAAATTCGGGGAGGCACACCCCTTCCAGTTTATCGCGCAGGGTGGTAAGTTCGCCCTGCAAGCGGGGGATAATCCGCGCTGGCAGGGTCATGGCCCCTGCATGCTTGCGATAATAGGCCAGCGGTTCGGCAATATAGTAGCCGCGCCCCCCGCGGGTAATCAGGTGGACCCACAAATCGTTGTCGGGGGTGAGCGGCAGCGATGCGTCAAGGAGGTCGTGGGTCGGGTAGATGTGCGCTTTCACGGCACGGTTGATGAGTGCGGCCATGATGTTGATGAAGGTGCCATAGAAGACGCCCGGCAGGGCATGGTGTTCCCCCGGCGGAGGGGTATTGTGCCGGTACATAGCTGAATAGCGGTTCAGAATACGACCTTCGGCATCAGTTCGGTACATATCGGTGTAGACATAGGCCAACTCCGGGCGCTCCTCGGCTATCGCCACGGTCCTTGCCAGAAATGAAGGCTCCCACCAGTCATCGGAGGCTAGG
This sequence comes from Chloroflexaceae bacterium, assembly GCA_034437495.1. Taxonomy (GTDB): domain Bacteria; phylum Chloroflexota; class Chloroflexia; order Chloroflexales; family Chloroflexaceae; genus JAAUSY01. The sequence goes on from DAOTUF010000049.1 coordinate 4,483, forward strand.
AGCGCCACGTAGGTACTGTCAGGGGTCGAGCGATGATAGCAAAGGTTAAAGTTTTCGACCGCTGTGACATGGACATCGTTGCGAAAAAACCGTATCCGTGGGTCTTGCTGCGCGTAGCACTGCGCTATTTCGGCACTCCTGTCCGTTGATACATTATCGCTGATGATAAGTTCCCAGTCGGGCATCTCCTGCGCAAGAACGCTCTTAATGGTGTCGGATAGGAAGCGTTCCCCGTTGTAGACGGGGGTCAGGATACTTACTCGTGGTGTCACGATTCCCTCTCTTTGCTATTTCCGGACCAGTTCAAATAGTTTGCCATCGCCCGGGGAAAACAGGATTGCCTCCCCCATCTCGTAGGTCTGCAAGGTTTCCAGGTCGCGAAGTTGCCCGCGCAAATCCTCAGAATCAGCCGGCGGCTCAATGGTCAATTCCTGCGCGTGGAGACAGTCGCGGTTGACCACCACCGCGTAGAAGCGCGTATGGTCGGGGGTGGTCAGGGTGCTGATGTAGACATCACCCGCACCAGCTACCGTAAAGTGCCCCGAAGATGGCGCTGCAACTTTGTGTAGGTGCCGCAGCGTATCGCGGAGCGGGGCAACGCGCTGCGCCAGGGTGCTCACTTCTGCGTAGAGAGCGGGGTTATCGCCCAGACCGCGCCACCCCTGCTGCGAGCTGTAGATAAACCAGAAGATGCCGGTAGCTCCTTCGCCAATGGCGAGCCAGTTTTGCGCCCGCACCTCGGCGGGGGTCGGCTCACGCAGCGCAAACCTCGTGTCATTGTTAAAGCTGTGGGTTTGCAGGATGACCCAGAGCGGGGTTGATGGGGGTTTGCTTTGAGTCACCTCTCGAATGTAGCTCACAAAATCGAGATGCTGATAGCCAAAGCCGCTCATGGTGAAGTCGCCCACCGGGTTGTGGTAGCCCGCAGGGTAGACATCAATGAGCAGCACCGGGGGCTGCGCGGCGCTGAAAATCGGCCCGACACGGTCCGTCCCCACCAGGATGGGTGTGGCTGGTCGGGCGGGGTCCAGCTCGCGCAGCGCCCGCGTCATCAGCGCAACCTTTTCCATTGCATCGCGCCGTGGTTCATCTTTCACCAGGTAGCCCTTGAAACTGGGGTGGGGTGCGAAGCGATGGACCACCGGCCTGGCGACCTGGCGGGCGGTCTCCAGGTCTGCGGGGACCTCGTCGCCCCACCAGCTTCTATCAAAGTCGCCCGCTGGCATCATAAAGACATTGATGCCTAGTTCATCGGAAACATCGAGCAAGGGGGCATCGCGCTCCGCATAGGTGTTGGTGAACATGACCGCGTCGAACCCGTGGGCGGTGATATCCTGCCCCATTGCGCGGAACATCTCGGTGTTTCCCCCGAGCATCCCGCTGTCCTCGAACACCCCGAGCGGGAAGAGGGAATCGGCGGCAGGGACGGCAGG